>JAUNPQ010000100.1 GCA_030536615.1 Bacteroidales bacterium
TGACACCAGCGCAATAATCATGCTGACTATTGCTGAAAGTACATATGTATATGGATATAGTCTGATCATATCGGTATGAAAAATCCCGTATACAACGATGTGCATACGGGAGCATTCAAACTAACCGGTACTATTAAATGAAAAAATAAAATAGTCGGAATGGAATATTTGCTGCCCATAGTCCCGTAGGCACGGAGTATACATTTATTGACGGCAGGTCTTCTGACTTGTTCCGGTTCATGTAGGCTTCTCAGAACATAGTTCCAATGTCTTTTCTCACATGAACCTCGGCCTGTGGCATTTTTTGTAATGCCATAAGTCTGGAATTTACAGCAGCGGGTACTGTCCCGGATTCACACCGGATTCCCTCTTGAACAGAGCCGTTGCCCGGAGTTGGGCGATGACTCCATTTCGTGCTCTCTTTGATTATGCAACTCTATGCTTCGGAGAACAACCGTTATGCATGCAAAGTTAGTCATTCCGACATTAATATACAAGAATCCGGACATAAATCATATGCCTGCTCCATGAATAAAATGTGCTTCGGCAGATGGACGTTGGACCAGACGGGAATACGGAGACACATCATGTGTGACCCATATGTTTCCTCCAATGACCGCATTATGCCCTATTGTAACTCGCCCGAGTATGGTGGCATTGGAGTATACAGTCACATAATCCTCAAGGATAGGATGTCGCGGTATGTTCACGGGATGTCCCTCATCATCAAGCACAAAATTCTTTGCTCCAAGCGTTACTCCCTGATATATGCGCACATGATGACCTATTATGCATGTCTCGCCTATTACCACGCCTGTGCCATGGTCGATACTGAAATGCGACCCGATCTGTGCTCCGGGATGTATGTCAATACCCGTTTTTGAATGAGCCATTTCCGTTATTATTCTTGGCAGCAATGGGACACCCATCTTGAGCAATGCATGCGCCATCCGGTAGTGAAGCATTCCGGTGAAGGCGGGGTAACAGAAAATTACCTCAGATTTGTTGGTGGCAGCGGGATCATTGACAAACATTGCATTGACATCTGAAAGTAATAGCTGGCGTATCTCTGGTAGCTGGCTGATGAAATTTTCGACAGCCATGTCTGCCTTTTTGCTGATGTCAATATCATCTGACAGATCCTCTTTCAGCGCAAGCCTGCAGGCTCTGTAGATCTGGTGTGATAGCTCATGGCGCAATTTGTCGATTTTAACGGCAATGAAATGCGGCAGCATATGGCTGCTTACCGGGTTATCGTCAAAAAAAGCCGGGAAAAGGCATTCGCGGACAAGTTTGACAATTTCACCAAGACGCATTACTGATGGGAGTCTGCCTGTTGATGCCGGCATATCACCATCAGTCTTATCGATTGCATCACATAACGTTAAAACGGTCTTGTCCTGAGAAAGTATAGATCCCTTCTCTTTAGGTGTGTCATTCATGGGCATAGAGTGGGGTAGATAAATAACGCTGTCCCGTATCCGGCAGTATTACCACAATTGTCTTATTCTCATTTTCGGCACGCAGAGCCTGTTTTAAAGCAGCCCACATGGCTGCTCCTGAGGAAAAACCGGCCATAATAGCTTCCTTGCGTGCAAGAAGTTGGGCCATGTTGATGGCATCCTGACCGGTTGCGGTCATAATTTCGTCAACAACAGTCGGATCATAGTTTTTAGGGATAAAGCCGGCACCGATGCCTTGTATGGAATGGGGGCCGGGATGGCCGCCTGATAATACCGGTGAATCAGCAGGTTCCACGGCCACGGCTTTCAGAGTCGGATTCAGTTGTTTTAATGTTCGGGCGCTCCCGCACAATGTACCTCCGGTGCCAATGCCGGCAACAAGAATGTCGATTATCCCGTCTGTGTCACGCCATATCTCGTTGGCGGTGTTGACGGCATGAGCCATTGGATTGGCCGGATTATCAAACTGGCGCGGAATGAATGAGCCGGGTATCTGGCGCTGAAGTTCTTCCGCTTTGGCTATGGCTCCTTTCATGCCTTGCGAGCCGGGAGTAAGTACAAGTTCAGCCCCAAGTGCATTCAGCATATTTCTTCTTTCCACACTCATGCTGTCAGGCATTGTCAGGATGCATTTGTATCCTTTTAAAGAGGCGATCCATGCCAGACCTATTCCGGTGTTTCCGCTTGTCGGCTCAATAATAGTAGCCCCCTTTTTGAGTGATCCGTCTTTTTCTGCGGTCTCGATCATGGAAAGGGCAATGCGATCCTTTGCACTTCCGCCGGGATTGTATGATTCAAGTTTGGCCAGAATTCTGGCCTTTGTGTTGAACATGTCCATGATGTTGGAGACCTCCACAAGTGGAGTCTCTCCAATCAGATCAAGCATGCTCGGATGTATTTTTGCCATTGGTAATGATATTTTACAGGCAAAAATACGTAAAACTTTTTGTTTTTCAAATAAAATTGTCAGGAGAGAATTTCCTGCAGGTCTGCTATTTTAGGATTGACTGCCATGACTTTCCCATCCGGGGCAATCAGTAACGAACCAATTGCATTGGTCATCTCAAGTTTTTTGCGAAGTTTGTCTGCTTCCGGGCCGCAAAGATTATGTTGTCGGCCCATATCCAATCCGTCAGACAAAACTATTGATTTAAAAAGTGTTGTGTTTTCGTCAAGATTAATGGATACTATTGCGGTCTCGTTCTTGAGTGTCTCCTTGTTTAACCACGCCTGATATTTTTTTTCGCGTGTCCGCGATGTTGCATCATCGCTTTTCCAGACATTTATGATTGTATATTTGTTTCTGTAGTCAATAGTCGCATTTTGTTCAGTGGAATCAGTAATCTCTATGAGCGGGGCTTTTTCGCCGGGTCTAACTCCAAAGCGGTTTTCATTGAAACCTGAGGATGTGATGATAGTGATAGCTGTCAATGCGAGAAAAAATATGAATTTTTTCATTCTGTGTATTTTTGGTTTCTACTCTCTCCGGTCTTATGTGTCTGTAGTAAAGCTATGTTCCGGAGCTGCCGATTTTCGGCTTATTTATAGCCATCTCTATGGCATGGTTTATGGCTCGCGCCAATTTCCGGGCGCAAAGTTAGCCATAAAACGCTGTATAATAAAATTTTGTTCGATTTAACATGGGAAAATTCTCTGCCCATATGCTGTTCATCGCCCATGAAATGTATTGTTTCGGGTGATTGTTAAATTAACTAAACTGAGGTGATGCCATTTTTCATTTTACGGGCTTCCGCCAACTTTTTCATCTCAGGACTGTTTTTGAATAAAGATACTTGAATTAGAGGGCGTTGATATTTACCAATAAACACCCTCGTGGAATTTTATTATAAAAGATGGCAGGTGAGAAAGAAAAAATCAGGAGTTTGTATGATCAGGCATTCCCGGAGAAGCCTGAATGGAACAAATGGTTTTTTGAAAAAGTGTACAATGAAGATGATGGTATGCTTCTTGTTGACAACGGGAATCCGGTGAGTTCATTGATTATGCAGAAATATGTTTTCTCGTATCATGGCTCTCAAATAGGCCTGTCATATATAAGCGGCGTCGCCACCGCGCCTAAATTGCGCGGACGCGGCTACATGTCGCGCCTCATAACCGATGCGTTGCATACGGCATATGCCAGAGGCGATGTTTTGTCTGCCCTCATTCCAGCATCCCGGGCTTTGTTCTTTTTCTATGATAGATTTGGCTTTGTCACCGCAGTTTATGCCGATATAGAACGCTATACATCGGTTCATGTTTTTGAATCCCACAAAGGATATATTCCGGTTGAGGCCGACTACCGTATACTTTCCTCGCTTGAGCAGCTGCGGTCAGCAACGGTTTTGCATTCGGAAACGGACTTCCGGCATATTATTGAAGACGTTCATAATGATGGTGGCGATGCTTTTGCCGTTTGTCGCGAAGATGATGGCTCGCCCGCTGCAATATTATTTGCTGTGCCAACCGGACATGAAATACATGTGCTTGAGAAACTTGCCATTGATGAAGATGCAGCTGAAACAGCATTTGCTATGGTGAGACAAAGATATGGCTGTAAGTCGCTGACAGTGTGGTCTGAGCCCGGAGGAAGGAAAATACGGCTTCGTGCACTCGCCATGATGAGAATAATAAATGTCGGGGAAATCCTGACATGTCTGGCAAAACGTTATCCGACTCTGGATCTTACCCTGCGCGTCCATGATGCAATCATTCCTCAAAACAATGGAGCGTATATATTGCATGGTGGAAAGTGTGAAAAGTCGGACTATACAATGCGTCGGTTGTCGTTGGATATTGACATTTCTACACTGACATCTTTATTGTTCAGTGACAGAAAAATCGGTGAGATCTTTTCTCTTCCGACAGCCCGCGCAATGTTGCCCCTCATGCTTGACTGAAAAAAGAATTTTACATATGAGGATTCATGAACTTTATATAGACAGTATTGTTGATAAATGTAAATATAGATTACCTGTTGGTTGAATTAAATTAGTGCATATTTTATCTGCCCGATAGGACGATG
>JAUNPQ010000101.1 GCA_030536615.1 Bacteroidales bacterium
GATATAACATAATGTGCAGTCTGTTAGTTCAACGTCATCTCCGGGGGCCGTCCCCACATCTTCCGTGTACCGGAAAATGTGTTTTGAAAATATGAGAGTATGTTGTATCTTTGCAAAGCCGGCCCGCGTTGGCTTCATGCTAAACCTCAAAACAATTTTCATACATGTCATCAGACAGGTTTGTGCATCTGCACGTACACACTCAATATTCCTTGCTTGACGGTCAGGCGTCAATTGATGCTCTTGTTGACAAGGCCATTGCTGACGGGATGCCCGGACTGGCCATAACGGATCATGGCAACATGTACGGTATCAAGGAGTTTTTCAACTATGTGAACAAAAAGAACTCCAAGCTGCCCCCGGAGCAGCAGTTCAAACCCATACTCGGGTGCGAGATGTATGTTGCCGAGAAAGATCTGCATGAGCATGTTGACAAGCGTGACATAGGCCGCCATCTCATTGTCCTTGCCAAGAACCGCACCGGCTACAAGAATCTGATAAAGCTTGTGTCAAAGGCCTGGACGGAGGGATTCTATATGCATCCGCGCACGGACAAGCATGAGATTGAGAAGCATCATGAGGGGCTGATAATCTGTTCGGCGTGTCTTGGCGGAGAAATACCGCGTCTGCTCATGGCCGGAGATATTGAGGAGGCTGACCGCCGCGTGAAGTGGTGGAAGGATCTGATGGGCGAGGATTATTATCTGGAGCTGCAGCGGCACAAGGCAACGGTGCCACGCGCCAATCATGAGGTCTATGAGGAACAACGGCGTATAGAACCCATGCTCATTGATCTGGCGCGTAAATATGACATCAAGCTTGTGGCCACCAACGATGTCCATTTTACAAACGCCGATGATGCCGAGGCGCATGACCGTCTCATCTGCTTGTCAACCAACAAATATGTGGCTGATGAGAACCGTATGCTCTATTCCAAGCAGGAGTGGATGAAGACCACTGAGGAGATGCGCACTCTTTTTGCGGACATCCCCGAGGCTCTTGACAACACGCTCGAGGTGCTTGGGAAGGTTGAGACATATGACATTGACCATGCGCCGATCATGCCTTTTTTCCGTATTCCTGAGGAATTCGGCACTGAGGAGGAATACCGCCGGAGGCTGACGGAGAAAGACTTGTTTGACGAGTTCACGCGCGATGAGAACGGTAATGTTGTCCTCAGTCAGGAGGAAGCTGAAAAGAAGATAAAGAAGCTGGGGGGCTATGAAAAGCTATACCGTATAAAGTTCGAGGCCGATTATCTTGCCAAGCTTGCCTATGAAGGCGCCGAACGCCGTTATGGCTCGCCTCTAAGCCCTGAACTGCAGGAGCGTATTAAATTTGAGCTGCACATAATGAAGACAATGGGTTTCCCGGGATACTTCCTTATTGTGCAGGACTTTATAAATGTTGCCCGCAGTCAGCTTGGAGTGAGCGTTGGCCCCGGCCGCGGCTCGGCGGCCGGCTCGTGTGTGGCATATTGTCTGGGGATAACGCAGATTGACCCCATAAAATATGACCTGCTGTTTGAACGTTTCCTGAATCCTGACCGTATATCGCTGCCTGATATCGACATAGACTTTGACGATGACGGACGTGCTGATGTTCTGCGCTATGTCACTGAGAAATATGGCGAGGAGAAAGTTGCGCACATCATCACTTACGGCACTATGGCTGCCAAATCGGCCATCAAGGATGTGGCGCGTGTTGAGCAGCTTCCGCTTTCGGAGAGCAACCGGCTTACAAAGCTCATCCCCGCCCACATGCCCGAGGTCAACGGAAAGGAGCTTAAGCCTACGTTGTCAAACTGCTATGGATATGTTGAGGATTTCAAGCGCGAGCTGGAGTCACCCGACCCGCTGATGCGTGAGACCCTGCGCTATGCACAGGCCCTGGAGGGCAATGTGCGCAACACGGGCGTGCATGCATGTGGCGTGATCATATGCCGTGATGACATAACGGATTGGGTGCCGGTGTCCACCGCTACAGACAAGGATGAGGGCAAACTGCTTGTGACACAGTATGAGGGCCGTGTGATTGAGGAGACCGGTCTGATTAAGATGGACTTTCTGGGGCTAAAGACCCTTTCCATTCTCAAGGAAGCGGTCAGAAACATACGTCACACGCGCGGCAAGGAGATTGATCTTGAAAAGATACCTATTGATGATCCGGCCACATACAAGCTTTACACCGAAGGGCGCACCATAGGCACTTTCCAGTTTGAAAGTGCCGGTATGCAGAAATATCTCAGGGAGCTCAAACCGACATCGTTCGAGGACCTCATCGCCATGAACGCTCTCTATCGTCCCGGGCCAATGGATTATATTCCTGACTTCATTCGCCGCAAGCATGGTGACAGCCCCATTGTCTATGACATTCCGGAGATGGAGAAATATCTCAAGGACACGTATGGCGTGACGGTGTACCAGGAGCAGGTCATGCTGCTTTCACGACTGTTGGCCAACTTCACCCGTGGCGAGAGCGATACTCTGCGCAAGGCAATGGGTAAGAAGCTGATTGACAAGATGAACCACCTGAAAGGGAAATTTCTTGAGGGCGGTCAGGCCAACGGGCATGATCCCAAAGTCCTTGAAAAGATCTGGAAAGACTGGGAGAAGTTTGCATCATACGCCTTCAACAAGAGTCATGCCACGTGCTATAGCTGGGTGGCGTTCCAGACTGCCTATCTCAAGGCCAACTACCCGTCGGAGTATATGGCAGCCGTGTTGTCGCGCAATCTCAATGATATAAAGAAACTCACGGTGTTCATGGATGAGTGCCGGGCCATGAAGATTCAGGTTCTGGGTCCGGACATAAATGAGAGTTTCAGCTCTTTCTCTGTAAACGGAAAGGGGGACATACGTTTCGGCATGTCGGCCATAAAGGGCATAGGTGCTAATGTGGTGCGTGACATTGTGAAAGCCCGTGGTGACAAGCCTTTTACGGATGTGTATGATTTTGTTGAGCGTGTTCCTGCCGGCGCTGTCAACCGCCGTGCCCTTGAGTCACTGGCCATGGCCGGTGCCTTTGACAGTCTTGACGGGATAAAGCGTGAGGATTTCTTTGAGGAGAACAACCGCGGAGAGACATTCTCGGAGCAGTTGCTGCAATACGGCACCCGCTATCACCGTCATTCAGAGGAGCAGCAGGCGTCGCTTTTCAGCTTTGATGAACTTGGCACTGATATTGACCTGCAGTCACGTCCGCCTTTAAAGCCGGCCAAGGCGTGGCCCGATATTGAGCGTCTCAGCCGGGAGCGTGATCTTGTGGGCATGTATCTGTCGGCACATCCGCTTGACCCGTACTATATGGAGCTCAACTATGCCACTAAGACGATGATCAGCGGACTTGAAGGTCTGACTCCGGTTGAGGATGCCGAGGTAACGTTCGGAGGCATGGTGGTGTCATTCGAGACAAGGCCTACAAAAAAAGGTGGCACATTCGGAATCCTCAAGGTTGAGGACGAGACGGGAACAACCGAGCTACGTCTTTTTGGCGAGAATGTGTTCAACTTCGGGCGCTATGGCATTCCCATGACTCCCATATTGGTGACATGCCGGTGGCGCAAGCGGTTCCGCGACAGTGAGCTGTCATTCGATGTTGTGAACATCCGTCCTCTTGCCGAGATAAAAGGCACTCTCATCAAGGGCATCACTGTTGATGTCACTCCGGAGGCCATGAACGATACGCTGTTGGGAATTCTCTCCGAGCGCGCACCGCGTAAGGGGACGGCGCCCACAGGGGAGGCTTCGGAGTCTTCAGGCTTGCTCTCGCTGCGTGTCTATGATCCCGCCATTGACCGTACAGTCACTCTCACATCGTCACGGCGCATTACTATTGACCGCAAGCTTGTGGACACTCTCACAGAGATGGATCTGCCATTTACGGTACAGACAGCATAACTTACAGACTAATAATATTAAAAACAGACATTCATGCAATTCACAGATCAGAACATCAAAGAGATTATAGCCAGCGGCAAACCCGTTGTGGTGGATTTCTGGGCGACCTGGTGCGGCCCCTGCCGAGCCATGGCCCCCATTGTTGACGAGCTTGCCTCAGAGTACGAGGGCCGTGTGGTGATAGGCAAATACAATTGTGATGACGAGACGGAGTTCGCATCAGACAACCGCGTCATGGCTCTTCCCACAATCCTTTTCTTCAAGAACGGCGAGAAGACCGCGCTGCGTCTCACCGGCTCGCAGACTGCCGACACTCTCCGTGCCAAGATTGAGGAGCTGATAGCGCTCTGACATCGAGACCGATATGTACAACAGTGAGGCGCCGTCCGGATAGTCCGGAGGCGCTTCGCTGTTTTGGAGTGTTGTTTTTTTCCAGAATGTCAATGTGCTCTTGTCACCGGCAGTGCGTGAGCCGCACGCAGTGCGTGAGCCAACGTGGGCCGGCAGTGCCTGAGCCACAC
>JAUNPQ010000028.1 GCA_030536615.1 Bacteroidales bacterium
ACCTGCATTGTATGGTGCTCCCTGATTGATCAGGCCACACCATTCGAGATCAGGACAAACCCGAGTAACCGCCAGCTCTTTGACCCTGAGGGATCATATGTCGTTGCATACGGAAAGGTTGAGTATGGGCAGACCATAAGCGAGTACATCCCCTTTGAGTTTGACCTGAAATACACCTCGACTGAGCGAGTGCCCCGCTACATACTCATCACCGCATCGGCAAGCAAGTATGGTGACTATTTTGTTGGCGCCAACGGAGCGGTGCTGTATCTGGACAATCTTGAGCTTGTTTATGACTATTGACAGTTTATGGGCGCGCAGGCATACATGCAACTTGGAGTCTCAGCTGACAAAAAAGATGTCCGTTCAGCAGTGAAAGGCCGCGATGGCGGCCTCTATCCCGGGGCTTTCTGCAAGATTGTGGCAGACATGGCCGGAAGAGATCAGTGGTGTACGGTGATGCACTCTGACGGTACCGGAACAAAAGCCTCGCTGGCATATGTTTACTGGCGAATGACGGGTGATCTGTCCGTATGGCATAATCTTGCCTTTGACGCTCTGGCGATGAATGTGGATGACATGGCTTGTGTCGGCGTGACTGATGATATACTGATCTCAGCCTTACTCAACCGTAATATGCGTCACATTCCTGCTGATGTTGTAAAAGCAGTGATTGACGGCGTGTATGATGGCGCTGCCACACTCACGCAGCTTGGTATCCGTACAATATGCTGCGGTGGCGAGACGGCTGATGTCGGTGACCTTGTGCGAACTCTGACATTCGATGTATCAGCAGTGGCAAACATTCAGAAAAAAAATGTCATTGACAACAGCCGCATACGTCCCGGTGATATTATCGTGGGGCTGGCATCCGCGGGCCGGTGCGTTTATGAAAATCGTTATAATTCAGGAATCGGAAGCAACGGTCTCACACTTGCACGCCATACCTTGCTCCCGGAAAGGGTAGGTGTCATGTTCCCGGAAAGCTTTGATGCCGCCGTCACCACCTATGCCTATCAGGGAAATGAGATGGACGATGATGAGCTGCTCGCCACCATGCGTGACTTGCTGTCACCCACACGCATCTATGCCCCGGTCACAAAAGCCATTGCGTCAGCCGGTGTTGATGTGCATGGAATGGTGCATTGCACCGGGGGTGGAATGACAAAGTCGAGATATTCCACAGGTGCGTGGCATGTGGTGAAAGATAACCTTTTTCCCGTGCCGGATATATTCAGGCGTATCCGCGCCGGGATGCCTTACGGTGATGCTCGTGAAATGTATGAGGTGTTCAACATGGGCCATCTTATGGAAATATATGTTGCGCAGGATGATGTTGATACGGTAATGGATATCGCCGGAAGATTCGGGATAGACGCGCGTCCCATCGGGCATGTGGAGGAAAGCCGTGAACCGGGATGCACAACATTGGTCACACCACAAGGCACATTCAGGTATGAGAATTAGTGTTTCAGTTGTATTTACAGTGTGTTTAGTACTGACCTTGTGCGGATGTGGTAGCGGTGAGAGTCAGGCAGATGCCACAGACACTGTGCGCCATGAGTTTCCCGATACTCTGCGTGTGGCAACCATATACAGTCCCAAGAGCTATTTTATTTATCGCGACGAGCCTATGGGCTTTGACTATGCCCTTCTTAGCGGACTTGCCGCTGACAAGAAGGTGCATCTTGATTTGCAGATAGCGTCAAGCATCAGCAATGCGCTGTCAATGCTTGACAGCGGCTATGTGGATGTTGTGGCTTATGAGATTCCGGTGACCGGAGAATATAACCGCCGTGTTGTTCATTGCGGCCCCGAAAGCCTGTCGCATCAGGTGCTTGTACAGCCAAAGTCAGGAAAAACGGTGACAGATGTCACGGAACTTGTGGGCAAAGACATCTATGTGGCTGACAAGTCGAAGTACTACTATCGGATAATGAACCTCAATGATGAGCTTGGCGGCGGCATAAACGTGCATGCCCTGAAAGCGGACTCAATATTGGCGGAGGATCTGCTTGAGAAAGTGGCGCAGGGAGAGCTGCCCATGACCGTTGTAGACAGTGACATAGCCCGTCTCAACAGAACATATTATCCGAATCTTGACATAACGCTGGCTCTGAGTTTTGACCAGAAGGCGCAGTGGGCCGTGCGACCTGATCATAAATGGTTGGCTGATTCAATAAATGCATATTTTGGTGACGAAAGGCCGCGGCGTCAGATAAATGTTGAATACCGACGCTATTTTGAACTCAGCAAGGCCCTTCCTACGGTCCTGACATATGATCTGAGCAGCGGCAGGATATCGCCTTATGATGATCTGTTCCGCAAGCAGGCGAAAAATCTTGGCTGGGATTGGCGTCTGCTGGCATCACAGGGTTTTGTGGAGAGCCGTTTTGACAGTTCGGTGGTGTCATGGGCTGGTGCCCGCGGCATAATGCAGATAATGCCCGGAACGGCGCGTGCCAACGGGGTTGCACCTGAGGCTTTGGTAAACCCGGGAACATCGGTTGAAGTTGCCGTAAAAGTGCTTGCTGCCACAGACAGGATCATGCAGCGTTATGTGTCTGACCCCGTACAGCGGCAAAAGTTTGTCCTGGCGGCCTATAACTCAGGTGCGGCCCATATAATTGACGCCATTGCTCTTGCCGGTAAATACGGACTGAAAGCGGATGTCTGGGACGGCAATGTGGAAGAAGCACTGCTGATGAAATCCAACCCGCAGTATTACAATGATCCGGTTGTGAAATATGGGTACTTCCGTGGACGTCAGACCGTTGAATACGTGAAACAGGTATCGGCGTTCTATGAACGCTGCAAGAAAAACATCAAGGCATAAAAACAACATCATTAACAGAATATGAAGAACAAATTTTTAACGCTGGCTATGGTACTTGCTTTGGTAGCAGGTTCAACATTGACCTCATGTATCGGGTCATTCAAACTGACCAACAAACTCCTGACATGGAACAGAAATATTGACAACAAGTTTGTAAATGAGCTTGTGTTCGTGGCTTTCTGGATACTGCCCGTATATGAGGTGTCCGGTCTTGCCGATCTCTTGGTTATCAATTCAATTGAGTTCTGGAGCGGTTCAAATCCTATTGCCAAGGGCAAGAGGGTCATTGAGGGCGAGAACGGCAGATATCTGGTGGAATGCGATGGAAAAGGCTATACCATCACCGGTCCCGATGGAGTTGTGACACGCCTTGACTTCAATGCCGATACGCGCGAGTGGTCAACCGTGATTGACGGCGAACGCATTGTGTTCCTTGCCTTTATTGATGACAGCCATGTCAAAGTGCCGACCAATGACGGGCGCATGATGGTTGTTGAACTGTCACGCAACGGGCTGTATGCATATAAGTCACATGCAACGGAGATGTTTGTGGCTGAGCGCTGAGTAGAATCTGTGATATCATAACAGCAGTTTCCGCATATGACCGCCGAAACCTACCATAATATATGTGACTATCTTGCCGCACTGTTGAAAGACAGCGCGTGGGACGGACATGTCTATGCCGTTGGCGGTTGTTGCCGCGATGAGGTCATGGGGCGGGAAATCAACGATGTGGATCTGGCTGTGAATCTCTGTAACGGTGGAATAGGTCTTGCGCGGTGGCTGTTTGAGAACGGGTATACGGTTGATCCGCCTGTGGAATTTGAACGTTATGGGACCGCGATGCTTAGACTTGCAAAATATCCTGAGCATGAGATTGAGATTGTGCAGACACGTTGCGGAAAGTACACGGCTGAGAATGCACAGACCCCCGGTTGTGTTTTCGGAACTGTTGAGGATGATGCCATGCGTCGTGACTTTACAGTCAACAGCCTTTATTATGATATTTCCGCGAAAAGACTGTTGGATGTTACCGGCTATGGCCTTGATGATATAAAAAACCGCCGTCTGCGTACGCCAATGCCGCCGGAAAGCACTTTCTTTGACGATCCGGTGCGAATACTACGTTGCATAAGACTTGTCTCCGAGTGGGGATGGAAGATAGACAAGGAGATAATAGCCGGCGCTCAGAAGAATCTGGGAGGTCTGAAAGATATAAAGCCGGAACGTAGACGGGGCGAATTCGAGAAGATGCTGTGTGGCGCTGACCCGGTGCGCGCCATGAAACTGATGCGCAGTGTCGGTGCCATGACAAGCATTATTCCTGAACTGACAAGGACATACAAAAGAAAAGTCTGTTACGGTAACGGAGAGACATTATGGGACTGCGCTTTGCAGAGCCTACGCAATGTCTGTGACGCCGGTGGTGGCCTGCAGATGCGGGTGGCAGCATTGCTGCATGTCATAGGCGAGATGCCTGAGTTGTATGGCATGCGCGATACACATGATCTCTCATTGCGTGGTATAAGACTCGCAGAGGTTTGTGAACATATGTTGCGCCGGCTTCACTATCATCAGGGATTCCTCAAAGAGGTGCTCTTTATGTTGCGTAACCGGTATGCCATGGCAAGGTGGGGAAACTCAGCCGAGCATTGCAAGGATCGCACGCTCAAGAGCTTTGTCCGGCTGTGTGTGAACCGACAGAGGCTGGCGCATATGCTGGTGTTCATTGATTGTATCAACAATGCCACTTCAGTAGATGGCGGTGATATGCGAGGACAGATTCCGGCAGTGCGTGAGAAACTTAAGAATATAGACAAAAATAAAAACAGGAGAAATGGCTGTAATAATTAATATAGAGACATCATGCAAGGTATGTTCAGTGGCCTTGACTGCCGAAGGGATGGTTCTCAAACACTTTGAGGATTTTGAAGGCCGCAATCATGCCGTGCTTCTGAGCGGATTCATAAAGGAGTGTCTTGACTTTCTGGACGAAAAAGAACTGAAAGCTGATGCCGTGGCGGTTTCTTTAGGTCCGGGAAGCTATACCGGCCTGCGCATCGGCCTGAGCGAGGCCAAAGGGCTGTGCTATGCTCTCGACATCCCCCTTATCGGCATCAATACACTTGAACTTATGGCCACACGCGTTATGTTCTCGACCGATACCGTGAGCGCGGATTCCATTCTTGTGCCGATGATTGACGCCAGACGTATGGAAGTGTATACAGCCGCCTATGACTTTGGCCTTGACATGCTGATAAAGCCGATGCCTCTTGTCCTTGACGCGGACAGCTATGCCGATATCCTGTCAACAGGCAGACCGGTGCTGTTCTTTGGCGACGGCATGGAGAAGAGCAAGGAAGTCATAAAATCAGACAACGCCGTCTTTGTGCCGGGAGTGGATCCGCTGGCCGTTGATATGATCGCACTTGCCGAGCGGGCTTTTGCGCGCCGCGACTTCATAGACACAGCCTATTCCGTCCCGACGTATCTCAAGGAATTTCAGGCCACAAAGCCGCGCAACAAGGTGCTGTGAAAGCACATCATCATAACCTGGAGAAAATTTTGCGCCCAAGATAGGTGAGCATCGCTCCGGCACGGTTCTTTAAGCGGACACCTCTGCCAAAAAGCACTTGACGTCTGTAGCGGCATATGGTCTGCCATGTGCTGTCACAGGCAGCATGGTCGGGATTGTCGGCAGACAGCAGCAGGAACATGTTGCAGGCAGCAGCAAAATGACGGTCATGAACGGCCGGCAACAATTGCGGCATATTGTCTGTGAACCATTGTGTCATATCTTCCATGACACGCAGCACATCCAGACGCTGCTCGGACCATTTGCCCAAAAAACTGGCCGGATGGAGACGATAATAGTAAGTCCGCTGTCCCGAAAAAGTTATCGTTTGTGCCCGTGCATAAGCGCGATAAAAGAAGTCAAGGTCTTCATACCATGTGCCTTCCCTGAAGCGCAGCCCGTCAAAAATTTTGCGGTCAAACAGTTTTCCGCATGCGGTGTTGAGGCATCCGTGTGTCTGATGCAATGTCTGTTCAATTGCCCGTCCTGCAGCTACCGTCCTCACGCCTTTTCCTTTTCCCAGTTTATGGAGATCGTGTGTGAATGAGCCACATATAATGCCGGCACCGGTGGAAAGCGCTGTGGAATGGAGCGTTTCAAGGCAATCCGGAGAGATGATATCATCGCTGTCTATGAAAATAATCCGGTTCCCTGAGGCCACGTCTATACCGGCATTGCGTGCCGAGGAGAGTCCTCCGTTGGGTTTATGGATCACCTTTATCCGTGAGTCACGTGAGGCAAAATCATCGCATATAGTCCCCGATGTGTCAGTTGAGCCATCGTCAACAAGGATAGTCTCATAGTCATGAAAAGTTTGCGCCAAGATGCTCTCAAGGCATTGGCGCAAATATTTCTCAACGTTATATACAGGGATTATGACACTGATCATCAGCGTTTATATGTCATCCTGACTGAGGGTGCTGACTCATTGTTGACTCTGTTGAGGGCAGTGATATAATAGTCGCCGGCGGCTGTCAGAACATATTCAGGTTTGTAAGTGACATCAACAATGGCTGCCGCATCAGAGAAATCAGGATCTGACCCCTTGTCGAAGCGGTATATGACAAACTTCACGGCATCATTGGTCTTGCCTGTGGTCTTGGGTGCGTTCCATGCAAGGCGGTTGTCTGTCAGGCGCACGTTCTCCACTGCTTTCGGCCTGTCTGTTGAAATCCACGGATATTCCGGAACAAGTGCTATTGTTGACTGTAGATCCCTTGCCAGAGAATCAGCCACACCTCCCACATTGGCGGTTACGGAATAGGCAGGCCACCAGCAGTTGCCCTGAACATTGGGGAGTTTGCGTGACAGATCCACTTTGTGGCGCAATTGTGTCTTTTCTTTTGATGGTGCCAGATCGGGATGTTTCATGATGTTGTTCACATCCTGACCATAGTACATGTGGCGCGGACCGGCGTTGTCGTTCCACCAGTCGGCAAGAGTCAGTGTTGATGCCTTTTTGTGTTCCAGTTCCCAGTAAAGTTGCGGAAGGAGGTAGTCAATCCATCCTTTTTGTGACCACAGCAGCACATCGGCATATAGGGCATCATAGTTCTGGAGACCGTTGGTGTCACTGCCGCGGGGATCACTTGACTTGTTGCGCCATATTCCGAACGGACTCACGCCGAAGCGCACCCAGGGTTTTGCTGCTGCGATGCGGTTATGAATGCCTTCGATGAGCAGGTCCACATTCCGGCGTCGCCAGTCACCGCGGGTCATGCCTTTGCCGTATTTTGCAAAAGAGGCATCGTCAGGAAAGTCCACGCCTTTTGCCGGATATGGATAGAAATAATCATCAAAGTGAATACCATCCACGTCATAGCGGTTTACGATGTCCATCACCACATCCTCGATGAACTTGCGGTTCTCGGGCAGTCCGGGGTCAAAATACATTTTGTTGTCACCGGCGTAGCGCACAAAGCGTTTCGGTTCTTTATGGTAGATGTGCCCGGGTGCAAGTTTCTCGTTTGGCGAGGTGGTGACACGGTATGGGTTGAGCCACGCATGCAACTCCATGCCGCGTGCGTGCGTCTCGTCAATCATGAACTGTAGCGGGTCCCAGTAGGGAGCAGGTGCTTTGCCGCCTTTTGTCAGGAAGCGGCTCCACGGCTCAAGTTCACTGGGATAGAATGCGTCAGCACTGGGCCGCACCTGAAAGAGGACAGCATTGACACCGGCTTTTTTCAGGCTGTCAAGCTGAGAACGCAGATATTTCTGTAGCTCAGGTGTGCTTTTTGAGGCATATTGGCCCTGAAAGACGGTGTGCATCCATGCTCCTCTGAACTCGCGCTTGGGGTTGGTGGCACTTGCAGATGCTGCCATCAGTGTGATGGCCAGCGCTGACAAGCATATGCGATATATGGTTTTCATGGGATTTACTGTATGATATTTGTTAAACGACCTCTTATTCTTCGGCACTGAGTTCCTCGGCCATCTCGATTTCTGCCGAGGGCTTGATGTTTGGTTCCTCAAGGCCTATGTGTTTCTTGCGGTCAATCACTTTCAGCAGCAGTCCAAGCAGCAATGCGGCAACACCAAGCACAGCAAGCATAACCAGAGGCCATACGTAATTATAGCTCACAGAGGCCACTTCCTCAGAGATTTTGCCGGAGGCAACGTTCTCGGCGATTTCAGGATTGGTAGATGTGAGAATCTTGCCGATCAGCAGAGGGAAGAGCCACAGGCCAATGTTCTGAATCCAGAAAATCAGTGCATAGGCCGAGCCGATTATTTTGGAGTCGACAAGCTTGGGCACGCTTGGCCACAGTGATGCTGGAACAAGTGAGAACGATGCTCCGAGCACAAGGATGGTGATGTAGGCCACAATGACCCCTAACACGTCGTTGCCCTTGCATTCAGGCAGTATGAATGCGAATGTGAGATGGCAGAGTATGAGCAGCAATGAGCCGAATACCAGCATGGTCGCCGCTTTGCCTTTGTGATCCACATAGCTGCCCAATATGGGGGTTATGCCCACGGCAAGAAGCGGGAACACGGCGAAGATGGCAGCCGCTGACTGGCGCATGTAGCCAAAGTAGCAGTAGACAACGAGCATGATTGCCGATGCTGAGAACAGGACAGCTTTTGTCACTGTTTTCTTTGAAAAGTTTCCGGCAAATGCCGATGCGGCAACCAGAAGCATGATGATGTATTGCACTATGGTGACTGTCTCTGACGCCCAGAATGATCCGGCATCCGGCTCATGGAGCGTCAGGTTGCACTGCAACATGTTGACGGCATATTTCTGGAAAGGGAATATGGCTGAATAGTAGAGCACGCACAGCAGGGCCACAATCCAGAAACCGCCGCTTGTCAGTATGCGCTTCAGGTCGCTGAGTCTGAAAGGATCATCTTTTTCCTCGGCGGCATGTGTCTGGCGGTCAAGCTTCTTGTCCATAAAGAAGTAGACAATGAACATTATCAGCGCAATCATCAGCAGCAGCACGGCGAAAGCCACCGGGCGGCTCACGCTCACGCCGTCATCAACCTGTGTGGCGAAAAAGGGAGAGAAGATCATGCACGTTCCCACGCCCAGACGTGCCAGTGCCATCTCCGTACCCATGGCCATTGCCATCTCACGACCCTTGAACCATTTAACAATGCCGCGTGACACTGTTATTCCGGCCATTTCCACGCCGCAGCCAAAGATCATGAAACCTATTGCGGAGAACTTGGCGGAAGCCGGCATGCCCTCATAGAAAGGAGATATGCCCAGTTCCTGGAAGCCGGGGATATAGTTGAGGTTATCCGTGAACCATGTTGCGAGCGATGACCCGGCAAAGCTGTCTGTCAGCGCATACCAGTTTATAGAGGCGCCTATCAGCATCACAACTCCTGACAGCAGTGCGGTGAAACGCACGCCCATCTTGTCAAGGATAATACCGGCGAAAATCAGGAAGAAGATGAAAACGTTCAGGAATGTCTCTGATCCCTGCATGGTTCCGAAAGCGGTTGAATCCCAACCTTTTTCTGATTGCAGAAGATCCTTGATAGGCGAGAGTATGTCCATGAATATGTATGAACAGAACATTGCCAGGGCCAACAGAGCCAAGGCTGTCCACCGCGCCCACGTCTTGTCATTTAGATAGACAGGTGCATTTGTCGCAACTTTTGTAGTCATAATTGGTTAATAATATATGATTGGTTTAAACATTATGCAAAAGTAACATAAACTTTTTAAAATCCCGCAGAGTCCGGGACTATATTTGCAAATTAGAGTGCCTGAAATAAAAAAATGAAAGTATAAACGTGCCGTTATGGACAAGCACCTCTCCGCATCAGATCGTTCCCGTCAGGGCGTGCGCCCCTCCGCACGCCGTCCGTACACTCTTGACCGTGTTGTGCGTCTGCTCATAGGCGTTGCTTTTGCTGTGGGTGCATTGCTGCTTGTGGACAAGCTTCGCGATGTTCTGCTGCCTTTTCTTGTTGCGTGGGTCATAGCTTATGTCCTTGAACCTCTTGTACAGTTCAACAAGCGCATCTTCCATCTCAGGAAACGTTTTGGAGCCGTGCTGCTTTCGCTGCTCCAGACAGCGCTTGTGCTCACGGCATTGTTCATCATCCTTGTGCCGTCAGTGGTCAGTGAGGTGCAGCAGATGGGCGCTATAATCAAGCATTATATAGCCAATCATCCTGACATTCCGTTCATTCCGGAAGGTATCCATGAGTTTTTGCGTGACAACATTGACCTTGAGAAACTCAGTGACAGCCTGTCAAAGCAGGATATGGAGACCATCATGACCGGTCTGGGGACTGTTCTGGTTGACGGTATAGACATAATACTGGGCATATTCAACTGGTTTCTTGTTCTGCTTTATGTGATTTTCATAATGCTTGATTATGACCGGCTTATCTCGGGCTTCCGCAGGCTTGTGCCGCCCAAGTACCGTCGTGTTGTTTTCCGCGTGTGTGGCGATGTGCAGCACAACATGAACCACTATTTCCGCGGACAGGGGCTTGTGTCATTGTTTGTAGGAATCATTTTCGCCGCGGGATTCGCCGTGATCGGTCTGCCGCTTGGCGTTGTCCTGGGCCTGTGCATAGGAGTGCTGAACATGGTGCCTTATCTGCAGCTCATCTCCATAGTGCCGTGCACGTTGCTGTGCATTGTCTACTCGGTTGATTCCGGCTCGGGATTCTGGACAATCTGGTGGGAGTGTATGGCTCTTTACTGTGTCTGCCAGGCCATTCAGGATTTGTTTCTGACGCCAAAGATCATGGGCCGTTATATGGGACTCAATCCTGCAATAATACTGCTTTCGTTGTCCATCTGGGGTTGCCTGCTCGGTTTTGTGGGTCTGATCATAGCGCTGCCGCTCACAACGTTGCTTCTGGCCTATTATAACAACTATATCACACGCAAGGAGAAAGAAAATCCCGGCACGCCTTAGCGCCCGGAATTCATATGCTATATTTAAGTTAAGCGGAGGTATAGCCAATAGTGTGTTATGTCAGGCTATGTCTATCTCGCGGCCCATCTGGACAACGCCGGTGAGGTTCAGATCGGCATCGAACATCATAATGTCAGCATCCTTGCCGGGGGCTATACTGCCTTTGCGGTCATATACGCCCATGATGCGTGCAGGTGTCTCCGATGCCATGCGTGCCACGTCTTCAAGAGGAATTCCGGCTTTCTGTACGGCGGTGCGTATCAGTCTGTCCATAGTGGCGATGCTGCCGGCAATGGCTGAACGGTCGGCAAGTTTGCAGACGCCATCCTCAATGATCACTCGGGGGTCAAAGGCCGTCTTGCTGTCTGAAGCCGCACATGCCAGCGCATCAGTGATGAGTGCTGTGTTTTCTGTGCCCTTCTCCTTATGGATGAGTCTGAGCATCACCGGTGGTACATGTATGCCGTCGGCAATCATCTCTACGGTTATTCCGTCGTTGAGATAAACAGCCTCTATCACTCCGGCGTGTTTGTACACTCCCTCTTTGTGGTTGCCGGTCATGGCGTTGTAGAAGTGTGTTGCATGTGAGAAACCGGCCCGGTATCCGCGTTCCACATCCTCGGGCGTGGCGGCGGTGTGTCCCAGAGAGACAACTATGCCTTTTGAGCGCAGATAGCGTGCAAAGTCTTCTGTGCCGGGAAGTTCCGGAGCGGCATCCCAACGACGCAATGACACAAAGTCCTCGACGATAGGTTTGTATTCCTCAGGAGTGGGGACTTTGATATTCTCAGGCAACTGTCCGCCGGCCATTTTCGGGTTGAAGTATGGTCCTTCGAGATGCAGTCCCAGGACGCCGCTCATCGGGTCAGCTACAAGGCGGTCACATGTCTCCAGTGCTTCGCGGATCATCGGCACTGTGGACGATGACAGGGTGGGGAAAATAGAGGTTGTGCCATGTTTGCGGTGGGCCTCCACGGCGGTAACGAAAGCATCCTCTGTGCCTTCCATGAAGTCACGTCCGCCGCCGCCGTGCACGTGTATGTCTATACCGCCCGGAAGCACGTAGCTGCCCTTGGCGTCAATGACTTTGTCAACGCCGTCCAGACGGTTTGAATGGTTGAGTATCTTTTCAATGCGTGTGCCGTCAATCACAACGCTGCCTCCTTCAACCCATCCTGCGGGAGTGAAGATTTTGCCATTAAGGATCTGTGTGGTCATTATTTCTGTTTTGTATTGTTGTTGAAATATACTATTGCTGTCCCCATAGGTGCCAGGCGGCATGTGAGAACACCCTTTTTCACTGTTATCTTGTTGTTGCCTGACACGTCGGTATATTGCCCGTCAGAGAAGTATGTAGGCAGTTTCACTTTTGCATCTTTGTCTGAGAAGTTCACCAGAGCCAGACCTTTGTTGCCACGTTCAATCATTGCTACGCGGCCATCATCGGTGACTGAGATTTTCTCGGACAGGCCGTACATGGCGTTGCGGAAGTTGTTGGCGGCAATTACATCGGGATGGAAGTATTCGCTGTTTCCACGTGCGCCTATGCGGTTGTCACCCCAGTAGTTCTGGCGTGTGGAGTTGTTGGGCCGGCTGAAGAACAAGGGGTGAGATCCGCCGGCGCGCGATGCCAGGAAGGTCCATGCCACGCGTATCTGTTCGTCGGTCAGGTCAGCGCTCTCATGGGCGTTGCAATAGGTGTCATGGCTTTCAACCCATGTCACAAGGTCCTGAGGGCGTGCGCTGTGGTGCCATTCTAAAAGGTTAATGCCCTTTGCACTGCCGTTTTTCAGCACCTCGCGGAGCGTGTGGCCGTAGCTGCTGGCCGTCTGGGCCATGTAATCCGCATATTCATCTTCCTTGACGTTCTTGTCCTGAAGCACTTCGCCGTAGATGTAGATGCTGTCAGGCATAAGCAGTGAAAGGCCCTTGACAGCCTCGCGCCCGGTGACAACGTCCCAGAAATTGTTGCGTTTTGCTTTCGGATCCAGAGGATCAGAGGGCAGACCTATGTGTTTTGCAGTGTCATAGCGGAATCCGCGCGCACCCAGATTAATGAGGTCATTGACATACTGCAGGTAGTAGTATTGGAAATCGGGGTTCTCGGTGTTCACATCGGGGAGCCCGCCCATCTCGCCTGTGGTGCATTGCAGGCGGTCATTATAGTCGCGGATGGGTGTGAATCCGTTGGCGTGGAACAGATTCTCATGTCCGCCCACGGCGTTGTCAAGGCCGGGAAGAACGGCGGTGTGGTCAATGGCCGTATGGTTGGGGAGAACATCCACAATCACTTTTACTCCGTATTTGTATGCACTGTCACACATTGCCTTGAACTGGTCGCGGTTGCCGAGCATGTAGTTGCCTATGGTCCAGTCAGTGGGCTGATAGTAATAGTACCATTTGCCACGTATGCTGTCACCCTCCTGACTGTACAGGGCCATGCCTCCGCCATCGCCTATGTAACATGCGTTTGCCGGTGAGGTCTGCACATATTTGTAACCGGCATCGGCTATGGATTTCATGTTGTCGGCTATTGTGTTGAAGCTCCATGACCAAGCGTGCAGTATCGGTGCATCGTCAGTGGCATGGGCGTTTGCATTGCGGGGAGTGCCGGCGGTTGCGCCAAGTGTGGCGCATGCAAGCATAAGCGTTGTAAAATACTTGAATTTCATGGAATATTCGGGTTATATTGTTATGTTCTGATGTCGGTATATGTCTGAAATATTATTCCGGAGCGTGAACGGATAATGCATTTATGGTCCGCTATGTCTTTAGTGTTCATTTTTAAATGAGCTGCACAATGCAAAGTTAGCTCAAAATCACAATATTTCCAAATTGTCTGTTAATGTGGCGCATTGTCGCTGCTGACGGTCTGACAAGATATACGCTTCCACGGGCAAGTTTCATGAGCGGCAAGTCGTCATGGTGATCAGTCACTATGGTGTCTATGTTGCATTTGTTGGCTGCGGCGTATACTCTGACGGCATCGGCCTTGACATCCGCACGCATCTCAATGCGCTCCGGATTATGCTCAACAGGTGTGGCCAGAAAGTCATTGTGCCATATCCATGATACATATGTCTCAGGCGCTGCGGTGGCAAGCAGAACCTGATTCCCGTCTGCATGCCATTGATCAATAAGTTCCATTACTTTTATATTGACTTTTTTGCCGACGCGGCTAACGAACATGTCTCTCAGTCTTTTGTCAGACTCGTCAATATACTTCAATGCTCCGAATTTCATGGTGCGGTGGCTGATGGCGTGCACAGCCCGCAGCGTAATCAGTCCGGCGATGGAAGCCGCTTTGATGATTCTTCCACGCCTGAGAAGCCGTTTAAGCCCGCAGATGAGATAGATGTGCAGGGTGTTTCCGTCCACAAGTGTGCCGTCAAGGTCAACCACCATCAGCTTCCTTTCCCTGTTTTTGCCGTTGGAGTCAGTCATTGCTGTTGGTTTTATGGGACATATCCAGTGACCAGGGAAAGCGTATGAGAGTGCGATTGTCAAAGAGTGCGTATGTGGGACGTATGAGCGGATTGCGTGTTGTGACTGTCAGGACTGCAGATGCAATTTTACGTTTGCCGTCCAATGCGGAGATGGCGTCAATCACACCGGCAAGGGTGGCGCCTGAGTCTACGGCATCATCAACAATGAGGAGACGTTGCGCCGGGGCAATGCGCGCTGTCGTTTCGCTGTCAAGGTTTATTTTGTGAGGTGTGGCATTATTAATGCGGTGCTCCACAATGACGGCTTCCGCTTTGCGCATAATGTTGCGGACAGGCAGCGGCAGACGCCGCACACAGGCAAGTATGCGTGCATGTCTCTTTTTGGTATCAGTGCTTGGGCGGTGACTGCTTATGGAGATATGCGGAACTTCCGGAAGCATATAGATGCCCACTTTGTCCCCTCCTGTGGCTATGGTCACAACAAGGTCGGCATTGAAAGAGCGCGCCAATGCGTCAAGCCGCCGGCAATGTTCGGCAAAATCCGTTTCGTTGAGTGTGAGGACATGCATATTGCCGCAAAGTTAATGTTTTTGTGGCAATTGCCAAAAATATTGTTATTCCAGAGTCTGCGAGCCGCCTCCGTTCACAAACAGCGTCTGTCCGCTTATCCACGCACTTGCCGGTGCGGCAAAAAACAGAACTGCTGTGGCAATGTCCGAGGTCTCTCCCAGACGTCCCAGAGGCGTATGTCTGAGCATAGAACGTTCAATCTCAGGCGTAAGCACTGATTGCAGCGCGCCAGTACGTGTGGCGCCGGGGCCAACATTGTTGATGCGTATGCCCATCGGACCGAGATCAAAGGCCAGATTGGCAGCCATATGGTTCAGGGCAGCTTTTGTTGCTCCATATACAAACATACGCGGAGATTTGTCAACGCTGCTCATCGATGAAATGTTTATCACGCTTCCATATCCGGCTTTCTGCATATGTGGGGCGCACAGAGAAGTGAGTCTCCATGGCGCTATCACGTTGATTCGGAACATAAGCTCAACATAATCAGTTGTAACGGTCAGCGGGTCTTCGCGGCCGCCGTTGGCGCGGCCGGCGTTGTTGACCAATATGTTTATCGCTCCGAAACGGTCAATTGTGGCTTTCACAATTTCCTGAAGCGCGTTGTCATCGCTTACATCGGCCGCAATGGCGTCGGCGGTGCCACCTTCACTGATTATTTCATCCGCCACCTCGCGGGCGTGACTGTATGTGCGGCTGCTGACCATTACGTTCGCGCCGGCGCGGGCAAGGATCAGACAGCATTCGCGGCCTATTCCGGCGCCTCCGGCAGTGACAATGGCGGTCTTGCCGCTGAGATCAAGCAATTTGTCTATGGTTTCTCTGTTCATGATGCAACAATGTATATGTGTCTCAGAATAACAATTCATTTTGGAAAGTGTTGACATGTAGCTATATAATGTCATAATGATACCTTAAAGAAAATAAGATTTGTCAAAATGCAGAAACGATATGTGCCGGTGAAATGAATAAAAAATTAAGTAAAGTTGAACAAATTTAATCAAAAAGTTGTGTATATGGAATAAATGGTTTAATTTTGCAAACGTTTTTTCAGTTATAAATTATTATTTATCTTTATTAAGCAAATGAAGAAATTGCTACTCTTTTTGACGGCTGCCGCTCTTTGCGCCACTACGGGCGCTGCACGCAGCTTGTCGCCTGATGAAGCTCTCAGCCGCCTGACAGAAGGCCGCGCGAGCAAGGCATTGTCGCGCAATCCGGTAGGATCCGCCCGACTCATCACAACCGGTACATATAATAATGTGCCCACGTATTATGTATTCGCTCAAGGGGAGCGGACATTGTTTGTCGGAGCGGATGATCTGGCCGAGCCGCTTTTGGGATATGTGGATAATCCTGATTTCAATGTTGACAACATGCCACCCCAGATGAAATGGTGGCTGTCAGAATATAGCCGTGAGATTGAATACGCCACAGCACGTCAGGCAAAAGGAGTACAGGCGCGGGCCAAAGTGGAGAATCCCAACATGGTCTCCCTCGCCAAAAAGGAGGTCAGCGCCACACGTTCAGCCATCTCGCCCCTGTGTGCAACCACCTGGGATCAGGCAGCGCCTTACAACAACCTCTGTCCGCTTAAAAGCAACCAGCGCACCTATACGGGATGTGTAGCCACAGCAATGGCACAGGTAATGAAATATCATTCATATCCCACAAAGGGTGCCGGTTCAAACTCATATACCTGGAACAACCAGACTCTCAGCATGACATTCTCATCAGTCACTTTTGACTGGGCAAACATGCTCAACACTTATCCGTCCTCAACCTCCGGTACATCCGCACAGCGCACTGCCATTGCAACGCTCATGAAAGCCTGCGGTTATTCCGTTGACATGGAGTATGGAATAGACTCTGACGGTGGCTCGGGTGCAACGAGTTTTGTCATCGCGCCTGCCCTTGTCAACAACTTCAGCTATGACAAAGGCACACATACGGAGTTCCGTGACTACTATTCAGAAGCGGAATGGGAAGAGATGATGTATGACAACCTCAAGAATGTAGGCCCGATTGTATATTGCGGAGCCAGCAATCAGGGTGGGCATTGCTTTGTCTGCGACGGTTACAACACATCCGGATATTTTCATATCAACTGGGGATGGAGCGGAAGCTATGACGGCTACTTCAAACTTTCAGCACTCAATCCCGACGGTCAGGGTATAGGCGGATATGCAGGTGGTTACAACACCCAGCAGGATGCCACCCTGGGAATCCGCAAGCCCGTAAGTGGCTCTGTGCTTCCTGAGTCATATCTGGCCATCGAAGGCTCGTTGACTGCCACCGCGTCATCAAAGACACTCACATTCAAAGCCACCAACGGCGGCTTCTACAATATGTCATCCTATGCCGCCTCATTCACTCCCGGTGTTGAGCTTACATCTTCCGACGGAAAAGTATCATACGTCAGCGGCAGCAGTCTGGGCTCGGTGAAACCGGGCTATGGCACGGGAAGCATCTCTGTCTCCCTTTCATCGGTATCTGCCGGAACATATGCCGCCCGTCTTGTCTATAAGGTTGGAAGCGGTTCATGGAAGCGCATGAAATATGTATATGGCAATCCGTCATATGTCAATATTACCGTTACATCCTCAGGCATCACTGTCGGATCCAAAGGCACTGACAGCGGATCATCGTCAACAACCACTGACGAGGGTCAGGTTTCAGTAACCTCCATGACCTGCACTCCGACATCGCCCGTCATCGGTGAGAGCGTATCCGTGAAAGCCACATTCAAGAACACCTACACATCGTCACAGACAGTGTCGGCAACGGCTTATCTGTGCACAAAGGGTAGCAGCAGCTACAGTGTGGCAGCAACCATACAGAGCCAGAGTGTCACCATCAGCAAGTCAGCCACCAAGAGTGTGACATTCAGCGGCACGGTATCGTCATCACTTTCAGCCGGCACATATTATCTGCTCATTGCAGACGGTGACGGCTATATAATCAGTGACGCTCAGGAAGTTTCAGTGGTGGCCTCATCAGGCACAACCACAGGCGAGGTTTCCGTGACCTCCATGACATGCACACCGACATCGCCCGTCATCGGCGAGAGTGTATCGGTCAAGGCCACATTCAAGAACACCTATACAACCTCAAAGACGCTGACCGCAAATGCCTACCTGTGCACAAAGGGTAGCAGCAGCTACAGCATAGCCGCCACCATACAGAGCCAGAGTGTCACCATCAGCAAGTCAGCGACCAAGAGCGTGACATTCAGCGGCACGGTATCTTCTTCCTTGTCAGCCGGCACATATTATCTTCTCATAGCAGATTCCGACGGCAATATTATCAGTGACGTTCAGGAAGTTTCAGTTGTAGCCTCATCAGGCACAACCACAGGCGAGGTTTCCGTGACCTCAATGACCTGTACTCCGTCATCACCCGTCATTGGAGAGAGCGTGTCAGTAAAAGCCACTTTCAAAAACACTTATACATCTTCAAAGACAGTGTCAGCAAAAGCTCTGCTGTGCAGCAAGAGCACTTCCGGCTACTCAATCAAGGCCACATTGCAGACACAGAGTGTGACAATCAGCAAATCCGCCACCAAGAGTGTGACATTCACCGGCACTGTTCCGTCATCGCTTACAGCCGGTACATATTATCTGATCATAGCTGATTCAGACAACAATATGCTCAGTTCAGCCCAGGAGGTTTCTGTAGTTGCCGCAAGTTCTACAACCGGCGAGATAAGCGTAACATCCGTATCATCTTCCACCGGATTCACTCAGGGACAGGCCTGCAAGGTATCCGCAGTTGTCAAGAACACCTACTCCTCCACGCAGTCAGTGACTGTGCAGGCCTATCTGTGCACGCTGAGCGGCAGTTCCTACACCATCAAGGCGTCCCTGGGCTCAACCAGCGTCAGCGTAAGTGCCAACTCCACCCGCACAGCCACAATCTCAACCACACTCTCCGAGAGCTTGGCCGTGGGTTCATACTACCTCGTTATATGCGACGGTGACAATACAATCCTCAATACACCCGAGACGGTTGATGTAAAGGCTGCCGCAGCGGCATCATCGTCAACATTGGGAATAAATTCTGTCACCACATCTACGGGCTTCACCGCAGGTTCCACCTGTACGCTTAAAGTGACATTCGCCAACAGCGGCACATCGACCGTGTCAACCTCAGTGACTCCCACATTCTACACGCTGAGCGGCTCGACATATACAAAAGTGGCCACTCTCCCGGCAAAATCCGTATCCGTTACCCGCGGGTCAACCAAGTCTGTGTCATTCAGCAGCACTCTCAGCAGTGCTCTTGCATCAGGAACTTACTATCTGAAGTTTATTGATGCCTCAGGCAATGTGGTCGGCAACAAAGTTTATTCATTGAGTGTCACCGGAAAATCCTCATATGCACGCTACACCGTCCGCGGATTCTCTATGCATGACGCTGAAGGTGTTGATGCTGACAATGCCCGCTTTGATCTTCAGGTTGAAGCCGTAGCAGAGGATGTCAACGAGCAGTTTGTGGCGCTCATCTATCCTGAGAACATTTTTGACGGTGTGGAAGTGGGAATGGCCATGTTTGAACGCAAGCCTGTCTATGCCGGTGAGACTGAGAACTTCACATTCTTCGGCGCGATTGGTAATCTGGTGCCGGGCAAGAAATACCGTGCTGTCCTCTTCTCATTGTCAGGTGACTCCTTCTTCAGCGGATTTGACTATGTTGACAACATTCCGTTTACAGTCAAGGATATGTCAGGAGTGACAGATCTTGAGGCCGCCGAGTCAGAAAACGTTGAGTATTATGACCTGAAAGGTGTCAAGGTTGCAGCCGAGAACCTGAAGTCAGGCATATACATCAAGGTGTCTGACGGCAAAGCTGAAAAAGTATATGTGAAATGATATAATAATAACTCTTGAATGTCGGGGGCCGCGTGAAAGCGCGGCCTCTTTTTGTTGTATGTCATCTGTATGGCGTATCCGGGATGAAAGTTACGAAAAGCATGTGAACGGCCAATTAATTCATAACCATGTCGGTTGTTTAATATAAATTAACATTAAATGGGGGGGGTAATTTAATTTATGTTTATTTTTGCATAAGTTTGACCGGTTATGGGTCAATATATAAATTGCAAGTAATCTAATTATATAACTAAGTTTTATCAAAACCCTAATCCAAATGAAAAAAATTCTGATTGTGGCCGGATTGCTATTGCTTGGAGTTCCCGCGCAGGCCCAGTTCGGCAACTTGCTTAAAAAGGGCAAAGATGCCATAGAGTCCAAGATCAAGAAAAAGACCGGCAAGGAAGACAAAGGGAAGACGTCACAGAATAAACAGAGCGGCGCATCAAAGACATCTGCGTCTGAGATGAATGATGCCGAGGTGATGCTTTCTGACGAATATTACAACGGTGGAGAGATTCCTGCGTGGCTGCGTGGTCTGAAAACATCCAACTTTCACCAATGTTATAACAGCACATTCCCGTCCGCGCCGGAGCCTGCTGCCGGAGCTACAACACTTTTATATGGAGGCAGCAGCTGCTATTATTCTCCGTTCTCAGACGGAGTTGCCTATCTGAGCAGTTATGAAGGCGAAAACTTCTTCTTTGACAAGAAGGGCAACATCCTTTTCAAAACAGAGATGTATGAGTCCGATGATACTCATGCCCCGCGGTTTAATAATGGTGTTGTTATGGAGGTGTTGGATCGTCGTACCCCTAAATGCATAGCCAGAATCAGAGATAAAAGAGGAAATGTCATAAAAGAATTCCCCAAATGTTATAATGCCACCAACTTTGTTGACGGAATAGCAGCCGTACACTACTCAACACAGGATGGATTGCTTAATACCCATGATATTGTGAAATATGTGGACACTTCAGGCAAGGAAGTGTTTCCCGCGCTGACCATTGACTCCTGGAAAGGGCTTGGTCTTAAGGGACTTCATACTTTTGTTGTGCGTGGCAGCGAGGGTCTTACTCCGTTTGCAACCATAGACAAAGAAAATGGCGATAAACTCTGGGGATTCCGTGACGCAACCGGCAAGATTGTGGTGCCGGCCCAGTACTTCAGCGTGTGCGGGTTCAGTGAGGGCCTTGCCGCTGTACAATTATGCGATGACAAACGTAAACGTCCGTCAGATCACAGAAAAGAGGGCAAGTGGGGCTATATAGATAAAAGCGGCAAGATGGTTATCCCTGCCATCTATACAAATAAGCCGTCAGCATTCAACTCCGGACTGGCTGTGGTGACCAACAAGGAAGACGCTGCCTATTATATTGACAAGACGGGAGCAACGAAGTATGGCCCTGTAAGCAGATGGATCAATACAGAGGACAAAAAGGACGGTGACTTTGTGACCATAGGTCCTTTCAGCAATGGTTATGCTTTGGTTGAATTCTGCTCGGTTGACCCGTCGTTGTATAATAATGTCTCCAGATACGTGGGCATTATTGATCCGTCGTTCAATATCCTGAGCTGGGGCGGTCTGGGTCTACCGGGCTATGGCGGTGTGTTCGGAGCCGTTTATCATGATGGTAAATTTTATATTCCTTCCGAGGGTAGCTCTGATTTGTATTGCATGGAAGTCCCGGATATGAAAAGGACTGTCCGCGAAGTGCGTGACCTCTACATTGAAGGTCTGTCACGCTACCGGAGTAGAAACGCGGGTGGCCACAGCGGTTATATGGATGAGAATGGCCGTATAGTGATTGAGGTCAAACCCACTGAGTTCTAACTACGCAGTATATAGAAAAGCACATACATGAAAGATCGTGTCTGAAATCGAATCAGGCACGATTTTTTTGATATGGATATGGAAAAGAGGGTGTTAAAAAACAGATGTAAACACACTCTAAGGTTATGTTGCTGATCTGTATCCACTTTCGGAATCATTTGTTGACATGCACCCGGAATGGTAGAGGGCCTGCCGGTGAACAATGCGGCATATAAAGGCGTTGGGTCTGTAAAATAAAAAACATAAAGTTATGGATAACAATACACAAGTGATAGACCGTCAGGCAGCCGCAGCAAACGCTGCGATAGCCCGTGAAGATGCAAAAGCATCTGTAGAGGCCGCAGGCCGTGCCGTTGAATTTGAGAATACCGCCGTCAAGGAGGAGAACAAGGAAAAGTTTGCCGAGAAAAAGGCCAAAGTGCGCGATGTTCTGCACAACGTTACTGAAAAGGTCCTGAGCAACAGCGCCAAGGCTGCCGAGTTCATTGCCGAGAAGGCGGAATCAGCAGCCTCCACATACCGTAAATAGCGGGTAGCGTAACTTCTGTCTGCCGGCATATGAGGTGGCGGATAAACATAAGAATGGCCCGACGTTTGCGCGTCGGGCCATTCTTATGTTTAAGGTCTCAGATGAGATTGTGCTTAGTAAACAAGCTGGAGGTCATCCAGATAAAGCGTCGAGGGTCCGCCGGTGAAGAAGTCACCATAGCGTGATGCCGATGCGGTTATCATGAGGTTGGATGCTTTGACATCGTTGCGGTTATAGGTCAGAGGTATGGTGAATTCAACCATATCATCACCGGTGGTTGATGATGTGATGACAAGTTCACCATAGGCTATGACATTTGCTGCATTCTTGTCAAAAAGCTGGCGGTCAGTTTTCTTTGTCTTGACAATCACGGGGAATTTTTCCGATTTGTATTCATCCATGGTGTCATCCAGAATGGCAATGTAGATTATGCCTGTGTCCATGTCACCTTTGTTGACCGTATCAGGAGCGCCGTCACCTTTGTAGTTGATGGTATTGGCTGTGTAGTGCATCCATCCTTTCAGGGCTTTTGGACGTGATGTCCATGCGCGGCCCCAGCCAAGAACACCGTCTGTGCCTTCAGTGGCAAGATATTTGCCCACAAAGACGTTTCCGGCGGCGAATTTGCCGGCTATGCCCACGCCCACAAACTGGCTCTCCAGTTTTATTGAGCGACTTCCCGAGTGGAATTTGTCAGTGGCCGGTACTGTGACATTCTTGCCCATGGTGGCTGAACCGTGGTTTCCACTGTCCCAGAACTGCTGGGCTCCCGAGGCGTAGATGAGATAGGGAGCTTTTGAATCCTGCCATTCCTCGAAGCCGGCATTGGGAAGCTGTGAGGCGTTTTCAGTGGTGAACGTCTTTATTGATTTTGAAACATAGTCTGTGGCAACAACAGTATATTCATATGTTGTTCCGGGCTCAAGGCCGGTCAGCGCGGCGGTGATGACACCATTGGATGTTGTTGCACCGCTGATTTCTGTCCATGCTGATTCTCCCGATTTTCTGTATGCGATGGCCGGGTTTTGTTCCGGTTTCATCACGCGCGCGGTCAGTGTCGCGGAGGTTGCCCATACGCTGCCGGGCAGCACATCTTCAACGCGGGCCGGAGCATTTGTCGCAACAATATTGAGGGTGTGGCTGGTTGTTTTGCCTTGCTGGTCTGTGGCCTGGAATGTGATGGCGTATTCACCTTCCTGGAGGCTGTTGAGGAATGACTCCTCAAAGTTGACTTTGGCCACTGAGGCATCAATCTCGCTGTTATAGCTGTATGTGTGGTTGATGCCGTGTGCTGTCAGGGCATCGGCAACCTGAGTCTCCATGTTGAGCAGGTCAACGTCTTCACCGCTGATGAATGAAGAGAACACCGGGCTTTTAAGCACCACTGATGTCAGATTGCCCACAGCGCTGACAAGCACGGAGCGACGGGTGAATTTGCCGACTTCGCCCTCCAGACCGTCATCAAGGGTGAAATCATAGCCCGAGAACTGGGGCGCCATCTTGATCTCTATCTCATCCTCCACAACTATGGGATTCTCGTCAATCTCAATTCGGAAATATCCGCCTCCGGTGTCCTGAGGCTTGTCACTGTATGAGATTGTTATGATGTATTCTGTGGCCGGTTTGGCATTCTCAATGACACCAGAACGGGTGTAGACGGTGCCGTTGGCAAGTTTGCCTTCCAGATTCCATTTCAGTGATTTGTCATTGTTGGGCATCATGAAGTAGCCTTTGCGCTCATCACGTCCTTCAAAGACCAGATCGCCGCGTGAATGTCCCACGGTCATCTTGTAGTCTGACAGAAGATCATCCACACCCTCTTTGTAAACCACAGAAGCAACGGTGTTTGCTACTGTACATTTTATGTTGACATTTGTGGTCTGGTTTTTCTCAATGTCAAATTCCTCGCGGCCTTTGAACCATTTTGTATCAAATGAGGCTGACAGGCTGTCTCCTGTCCAGACTTCGGCCACATAGTGGTCGCAGAGCAGTTCAACGCCTTCTGCCGGCACTTCTGAAAGTCCGTTATATTTGCGGACGGCACCTTTGGAATTTGATATCCATATTATGGCTTTGTCGGCAAGTTCCTGTTGGGTATCGGCACGTGAGGCCACTTTCACGTCAGAGAGAATGGCGGTGTTGAGCATGACACGCCCCTGACCTGACATCAGTTCCTGTTCATCGCTGCATGAAACGGAGGCCGTGCTGAGTATGGTCGCTGTAAGAGCGGCTGCCGTGTATTTTATGATGTTCTTGTTCATGATCATTGCGCGACGTTAAAGGTTAGGGTTTTGATGAGCTGTTTGCTTTTGGCATCGGTGACGCTGATCTGGAAGTTGTGTGTGCCGGGGAAACTTCCCAACAGGGGCACGAACTGTGAGATATCAAAGTCAATATGAGTGGCGCCGATGACATTGTTGCCGGTGGGGAATCCGAAACCAAGGTATGCCTCGTTGTAGTCACCGGGATAGGCAAGGTCAAATGACATGGGGATAAACTCAGACACTGCCGACGAGAAATTGTCGTTTGTGGTGGTTATGGAAACCTGAAGGTGTTCAATACCCTCCGGAGCATCTATCTTGATGAGAACATTGTTCTTGATGGGGTTCACAGCGTCAAAATCAACGTCATCACTGGTGATTTTGATTGTGGACTCAGGTGTGGGAGGAGTGGGATCATCCGGACCGGGACCGGGATCGGGTTCTCCGCCGGGACGGTCATCATCGGGGAGTGTGGGTTCCACAACGGTGACATTCTCGTTGAGGTCTTCATCAACAACATCATAGTCAATGCCTATGTCTTCAAGGATTATGTTGCCGTTCTCGTCAACAGACGGGTTGGGATTCTTCAACTTGAAGGTGATGATGCGGTGTTGCCCAGCGGCAAGATCATTGGCGGTATGGCGCAGTGTCTCGGTATATCCGCCCACGGTGCCTTTGAACTCGGCGACAAGCGTTGAACTGCCCTCGACGGCGGCAAAGTAGCCGGCACGTGTCTCGGCGGGTTCATACACAAGGCGTCCTTCATCATTGGCTATGACGGTTACGCGGCAGTCATCGCCCATGTATTTTTTCAGTTCGTCGCTGTAGCGTATTGTCACTTTTATGTTCGAGAGTTTGCAGGTAACCACACCTATCTCTGTTATCTCATCTGTGGCGATCGAGAATTCCTTGTCACCTACAAAATAGGGATGGTCCCATTCTGCTTTCTGAACCTCGTGGCTGTAGACATGGACTTTGTAATCTCCCACAGGGAGCTCGAAGATCTCAGGCATCTCGGCATAACGCCATTGTTTCACTTTCTGGCCGTCGGCGGAGAAAATCTGGACAATGAAGTCTGAAAGGTCCACCTCGGCGCGCGATATCACATTCTCAGCGTTGTTAACCTCAACTGCCATTGAACGCATGCTGGCAGTTCCTGTGCCGGGGCCGTCAGGGCCTATGTTGATGCTGTTGCTGTGGCAGGCTGACAGTCCTGTCAGAACGGCAAGCGCGGCAAGCAGCGAAAATATTTTTGTTTTCATATGATGGTCAATGTTGTAATTCGTGTATGACAATTGATTAGTATGTGAACGTGAGGTTGTCAACTACAAGTGTCGCTCCGTGTTTGGCACTCTCGTATCTTGAATTGAACGTTGATACAAAGATATCGTCCTCGTTGGTCTTGTCTGATGAGCATAACATTATGCGCAGGTCTGAGGCCTTGGGTGCATTGTCTATGTAGTTTATTTTCACCTCGAAGCGTGTAAAGCCGTCGGCAGCCGCAAGGGTGGCGCGGCCGGATCCTATCACGGTGCTTCCATTCATGACCTTGACCTCAACGGTTCCTTTCTCGGAAGTGTCCTGAGGGTCGCAGACGTAGCGGTAATAGCCGCATAGTGAGGCCGGACGCGATGCGAATGCTGTTCCTTCGTTGTAGGTCTCTGAAGAACCATTGTAGCTGTATGAACCCAGGAACAGTTTGCCGGCGGAAATTCTGGACACGTT
>JAUNPQ010000001.1 GCA_030536615.1 Bacteroidales bacterium
GTTGCTCCGGCCAGAACCTGTGCCACGGTGTAGGGATTGTTCTCCGTGCCGTCGCCAGTGCCTGTGGGCTGGTCAGGATTATCGGGATTGTCAGGATTATCTGGGTTTTCGGTGCCGTCAAAGCCAATGATGCCGGTGATGTCATTGAGGAGGATCTGCCAGTCTGTGCCGAAGTAGCTCAGGATGCCCACAACAGAGCCTTTGCCTGAAGGAACAAGATCATTCTTGAATGAGGCATAGGCGCTTGTGCGGATGTTGATGCGGTTGCCCGCAGCATCTTTGGCATAGCGGTTGGTGGTCTGTGAGCCGGCAAACGGCTGACCTGCATCCTCAAAAGTGAGATCGTCGAAACGGACCAGCTGGCTCTGCCATTTGATGAGGCCGGGAGCTGATGCCTTGGCGGCGGTCACTTCCTCGATAGTGGTGGTGAGTGTGTCGCAGAGTTTTGCATTGGGGGCGCCGTTAGGTTCGGCTATGGCGTCAAAGTCGGCGCTCTCCATAAAGGTCATGGACGGTGCTCCGTTGTATACGCCTTCTGCGCCAAGCTGCATGAGGCTGTTGTAGCCGCCAATCTTCTGGTCTGTGACGTCAATGAGCACTTCCTGACCGAAGTTGTATGATTTCTCGAGTTTGTTGGTGCGCACCGAGACGTTGAGGGCGCCGCTCTCGTCCTGAAGCACAATGCTGTTGTAGACGTTTCCGGGGCCACTCTCGCTTATGACGCGGCCTTTGATGACGATGTGCTTGCCGGCGTCCTCGGAATTGCCGGTGATAGCCTCGAGTGTGCCGACAGTGGCCACATAGTTGCGGTCGTTGTTCCAGTATTGGGTCTTAAGCTCTGCTATGGTCACGTTCGATTCCAGATCCGAGGTCGGGTAAACCATCGGCGGACGCTCAAAATTGTCGTTACATGACGACAATGCCACCACGCCCAGCATCGCTGCGGATATGTATGATAGTGTTTTTTTCATTTTCTTTGTTTTGATGTGTTGCATTAATATATTAATGTGTCATATCCACATTCAGATCAGAAACGTACGCCCACGTTCAGGAACACTTTGACGCCCTGGGCATAGCTGTACTTGTTGGGATAGGCGTTGCGGTCCCAGTTCTTGGTGTCAATACGTCCCTGCTGATAGGCATAGGTGCATATATCCTTGTTGTTGAGGATGTTGTTGATGTTGAGATTGAAGTTCATGGATACTTTCCGGTTGATGTAGAGAAGTTTGCCTATCGATACATTGAGCGAGAAGGCGTTTTTCAGCTTGTCCTGACCGGAGAGTTCGTCAATCTTGGCCTGAAGGTCGGCGGGATCGGGGAATGACTGGTTCAATGTGGGCAGTGCCTCGTGGTAAGCCGGCGAGAGGTTGACATATGCATCGCCCATCCATGTGCCGTTTACATTGAAGAACCAGTTCTTGGGAGCGGCCCAGTCAATACCAACGTTGAACACTGTCTGGGGTGTTGAGCCCATGTAGTAGTTCTTCAGGTAAACTGTCTGGGTTGTGTCCGCATACAGACCGTTCTCAAATGAACGTGTGCCCTGGGGGTTGTTCTTGTAGTTGTAGCGCGCGAATGTCCCGGCAAATGTTCCGGTTATGGAAGGTGTGATCTTGTAGCTCATGCCAAGTTCAATACCTTTGTTGACTTTGCGTACGCCCTGCAGTGCATAGATGGCATAGGTTGAATAGCGGTCATCATAGAAACCGGTGCGCTCAATGGCGTGTGAGATATCCACATAGTAGACACCGATATTACCGCGGAAACGGCGGTAGTTCCAGATATATGAGAGGTCGGCGGCGAAGTCACGCTCGTTCTCGACGCCGTTAACAACTGTGTTCTTGACGCGGGGAGCGATGAATACCTGGTCAGCCAGAGGAGCACGTGTGCCGTAGCTGACGTGGCCTGAGAAGTAGTTGCGGCCATCAAGTTTGTAGGTGGCGCCCACTTTCACGCTGGCATTGTCAAAACGCTGTGTGGCGCTGTGTCCCTTTGAATTCTCGGGGGCACGTCCGTTGCGCATCTTACCATTGCGGAAATACTGTGTGTATGACATCTTGACGCCATAGTTCACGTCCCAGTGGCGGGCTGTGAATGTGTTCTGCAACCATGCGTCGGCACGCAGATAGTTGATGTCATAATCGTAGCCGAAACGGTCTCCTTTGGTGACGTGGCGGTTGGGATTGTCAAGATCATTCTGGAGGTTGTCCGGAGCAAGTGTGATGTCGCGGTCTGAGAACGGATCCACATCCAGCCAGTATTGTCCGCCCAGAAGGTCACGTACGGTCTTGTAGTATGAACCTTTGGTGTAGTTGAAGCTGACACCGGCCTGAAGCTGGAAGTTGTCGTTCAGACGGTGGTTGACGTATGAGTTGAACAATGCCTGGAACTGGTTGGAGTGACGGTTCTCAAGTATATAGCTTGAGCCTTTCTGTTTGTCAGCCGGCAGTGTGAGGTTCTGCTCGTTGTTGAGGTAGTTTATCTGATAGAGGTTGTCCCAGTTGATCTGAGTGAAACTGGGGTTCTTTGAACGCCACAGGTTCAGGTAGAGCTGATATTCCTCGCTCTCCTTGTCATCGTCATAGTATGACGGCAGATAGCGATAGTAGGTGGGATTGGGGTCCAGTGCCTTGTAGTACTGGAGAGCTGACTGCTGGTAGTTGACCCAACGGGCGGCAACAGAGGTGTTGAGGGTGGTTTTCTGTCCTTTATACAGCCAGGTGAGCATCACGGTGGGGTCAAATGTGTTGACAATGCGCGAGGCACGTTTTTTGCCGTCCTGCCATCCCCAGTTGGGGTTGTAGAGGTTGGAGCCTACAAGGTCATATACTTCCTGATATGTGGCGCTGGCGCCGGCACGCTGTGTGGGGCCGCCGAATGCCGTAAGGGTCAGGGAGTTGGTTTTGTTGAGCTGTTTCTGCAGTGACAGGAACAGACCGCCTGAGTTGTAGAACGTTCCGTCAATGACACCTTCTTTTGCATAGCGGCCTATGCCGGCTATTGTAAATGCCCATCCTTTGGCGTTCATGCCTGTTGAGTATGATGCCATGGCACGGAACATGTAGTTTGAGTTGGTGTAGGCTACAGATCCATTGAAGCCGGGAGCATATGTGTCAGTGATGGTGTTGTAGTTTGTGCCGCCGGCTATGCCTCCGAATCCGAATGAAGCGGCGTCAAGACCTATCGCTGTGGTTTTGTTGCGGAATGCACGGCTTGTCAGCCCGAGCAGCGATGAGAAATTGAAACGTCCGCGGATAGGATCGTTGAGGTCAATACCGTTCATGTACACATTCTGGTACTCGTTCTGCAGACCACGGAAGCGGAAATACATCGGACCGAAATTGTAGCTGGCCGTGTTGTAGAAGATGTTGTCATTGGCGCCGGTCAGGGCTGCGATGTTCTGGGAGTTGCCTTCCTCATCTTCCATCACCTGCTCGTCAAAAATTATGTCTTCTGCATCGCCGTAATAGTCAGTAGCGACATCGTTGGGAGTAAGTCTGATTGTTCCAAGATTCACAGATTTTCCGGCAAGAGCGATTTCTTTGCTGTATGCCTCAAATCCGTCGCATGAAATGAGAAGCAGGTCAGATGTCCCGCCATTTGCGCGGAGGCTGAAATCCCCCGAGAAATTAGTGCTGGCCGACAGACCGCTCTGTTGCAGTCTGACCGATGCCCCTGATACAGGAGCACCCGTTGAGCCATTCACAACGACTCCGACAATGGTCGAAGTCTGCGCAACCATAGGCACAACAGCCGCCAGAAGCGCGAACAGGAATAGTTTTAGTCTCATAGAGTTTTTTATAATATTTTGGTAAAATAATGTTTTATGCAACATCTAAGTTGTTCATGGTCTACACTGCCCACGTATGCGGACAGTTTTGAACCTCCAAAGTTACAATAATTTTTACAATTTCAAAATTTTTAATGTTCAATCTGGCTTCATGCTGACGCTTTTGCTCAAAAAAAATTTTGTAGGTCTCCGCATTAATCAATACCTTTGCTGTGGATGCCGGTAGAGAGCATCCGCATTGTCCGTGCACTTACACACTCCAAATAAAACGCAACACCATGAAATTAAGACATTTTTTTATTGCCGCCGCACTTGCAGGCTGCCTGACAGCCCAGGGCGCCAAACCGCGCTATATATTTCTGTGCATCGGCGACGGAATGGGTCCCGGACCCGTCATGGCTGCCCAGAACTATCTGCGTCTGGCTTCCTCCACTCCCGATGCCACCCTCAACATGCTCGCAATGCCTGTGTCATCACGGGCTCAGTCATGGTCGGCCTCATCGCCGGTCACAGATTCTGCTGCGGCAGGCACAGCGCTGTCAACAGGCAGCAAGACCCGCAACGGAATGCTCGGCATGAATGCCGACACCGTGTCAGTGACCTCAATAGCACGGCAGCTCAAGGATGAAGGGTACGGAATTGGCATAGTCACAAACTGTGCTGCCGACGATGCTACTCCAGGCGCTTTTTATGCACATGTTCCCAACCGCTCCATGTACTATGAGATTGGACGCGACGCTGCCTCAGCCGGCTATGATTTTCTGGCCGGAGCGCATATGCGCGGCGTGACAGATAAAAAGGGTGACAGCACTGACCTGTATGCGGTCATTGAACAGTCAGGCATAAAGATTCTGCAGGGTGCAAAGGGCGCGGAAAATGTTTACTCCACAACCTCAGACAAAATACTCCTCATAAACCCCGACGGATATGGTGACAGCAATGAGATGGGCTATGCCATAGACGGAGCTGATGCTGACACCGTTGGTCTCTCACTGGCAATGGTTACAAAGGCATGTCTTTACCATCTGGAACGCAATTCGCCCGACAAGTATTTTGTTATGATTGAAGACGGTCTCATTGACCATTCCCTGCATGGTAATGACGGAGGCACCGCAATAGCCCAGATTCTGAGTTTTGACCGGGTCATAGGTCAGGCATTGGAAGTGTACGCACGTCATCCTGAGGAAACGCTCATCATTGTCACTGCCGACCACGATACCGGCGGTCTCACCAACGGCTGCAAAGCTACCGGTTACAACGCCTATTATCAGAATGTGAACTCCCAGAAGATTTCAAAGGGCGCTTTCTCGGACATGTGCACATCCATGCTGAAAAACAACACTGAGATCACCTGGCCGCAGATGCAGGGCATTCTTGCCGAGAAACTTGGCATAGGCACGTCCGTCAAAATCTCCGAGGAGCAGCAGCGGAGGCTTGAGGATGCTTTCCGCGAGACATTTATGGAGCGCACGGCCAAAGACGAGAAGGGACTCTACAAGGTCAGCAATGCTTTTGCGGCCACAGTGTTCAATGTGTTCAACGATGCCACCGGACTGGGATTCACCACGCCTAACCATACCGGCAATTTTGTGCCCGTCTTTGCTATTGGTGCCGGTGCTGACCGTTTCACGGGTACACTCAACAACACAGACATTCCGCGTATAATCCGCGAACTCACCAAGTAACCGTTCGGCTATAAGAGGGTGGTTGTCAGCAGACGCCCTTTAGGCATAAAAAGAGGAGCCTCACATCGGAGGCCCCTCTTTTTTTGTGCTTGTTGGGATTTCTTATTTTGTGGCCGGCTGTGCGGTTGGAGCGGGAGTGTCGGTTTCCGGAAGCACCTCCATATCAAACACAAGCATCTCCATCGGGCCTATCCCGACCTGAGGAATGCCATTTGCACCATAGGCAAGTTTGCCGGGAATGTAGAATGTGCCTGAAGCACCCGGTGAAAGAAGTTCAAGAATCTCGTTCATTCCTTCAATCATGCCGGTGCCTAATGAGAACGTGGCGTCATCGCTGCTGTCAAACACCTCGCCGTTGATGTGACGGCCCGTATATTTCACCTTGATGCGCTGATTCTCTCCGAATTTCTCTCCGGTACCCGGATTGGTGAGCACATAGGCAAGGCCGCTTCGGGTTTTCTTGATGGCGGGGTTCTCCTTCATTTGTTTGTCAAGGAATGCCTCAGCGGTCTTTACGTTCTTCACTGCCTCGGGCGATTTTGCTTTCCGCGCTTCCTCGCGGGCCTGGTTTGCCTTCTGGACATCCCCCATAAGACGCTGGTAAATGTTTGCCGCATCGTTGCGCACGCTGTCAGGAACACTGTCGGCAAGAATGTATTTGCTGACAGCATCAAGAACTTTCTTGCGGTCAACACGCACGCCCTGCTTTTTCATCTCGTTCATGTCCTGGTTGAGGCGCATGGCCGTGTTCATGCCGGCTATGTAGGCATCGCTGTGCTCCTTTTTCAGCACCGCCTCAATGCCGCGCACAAATTCCTTGCGGTCATAGCCCTCGCCGCTCTCACGGGCATAATAGGTCAGCTCGCCATTTATGTAGCTACCGGCCATAACGCCGTAATATTCAGAGATTGAATCTGAAACTTCCACGGAGGCAAGTGTGTCGTTGGCCTGGGAATCTTTGTCGCCATTGCCGCACGATGTCATAGCAAAGCCTGATGCCATAAGGGCACACAGGCAATAAACTTTTGTTTTCATCTTTATTGTTATGGTTTTGTTTTGACTTATGTCCGGGTGCAAAATTAAGCAATCTTTCGCCTATAACACTCCTTTTTACGCCATCTGCAGTATCTATTTTTTATTTTTTAATACTTGCGACTGTTTTTTTCGCAGTATAACATATTATAAATGCTTAGAAATGTGTAATTTTGCACGATATTGTTATTGTCTAAACATTTTTCAGAACAATAAGCACCGATGGACATAATAAATTTTGCCAGCCAGAATTCAGTGATGAGCCAGTATCTGGCAGAGATGCGTGATGTCACCATCCAGAATGACCCCATGAGATTCCGCCGCAATCTGGAACGTATGGGACAGATCATGGCCTATGAGATTTCCAAGACACTCCATTACAAGGAAGTGGACATCCAGACCCCGCTGGCAAACTGCAAAAGCCCCGTGCTCGATGACAAAGTGGTTCTCGCAACCATCTTCCGGGCCGGGGTTCCTTTTCATCAGGGATTCCTGTCATATTTTGACAACGCCGAGAACGCCTTTGTGTCAGCCTACCGCAAATTCAAGGAAAAAGAGAATCTTGAGGTCCTCATTGAGTATCTTGCATCGCCATGCCTTGATGACAAGACCCTTGTGCTTGCTGATCCCATGCTTGCCACAGGAGCCTCGATGGAGCTGAGCTACCGCGCTCTTCTCACCAAGGGCACTCCGGCACGCATTCACGTGGCATCAGTCATAGCATCGCAGAAGGCTGTTGACTATATAGCCGAGCATTTCCCCGCCGACAAAACCACCATATGGGTCGGTGCGATAGACCCGGAAATAAACGCCCACAGCTACATTGTTCCCGGTCTGGGCGATGCCGGAGACCTTGCCTACGGCACCAAAGACTGAGCGTAAAACATTCTCTGAGCGGGCAAGCTCTGTCTCCCGCGTTCTTAAAGGCCCGTATTCATGATCCCGGCATTGCGTCGGGGTTGTCCTTGATTTCCCACTCCGCGGCTGCGACTCCTGATTTATTTTCACGGAGGCTCTGAAGTTTAGGATTGGCCGGCATCAATATGGAAGCGGACACATCTTTTATATATGTTTTATATATGGACATTTTATTGCCATGGCAGTCTGATTCCGTAAAACAGATGCATATTTGATGATATCAAGGCGATAAATAGAGTTAAAAATAATTAAATAAGGCCATTTGGGCGTTATTATTTTGCAGGTCGGCAAAATGTGCGTATATTTGCACTCGCTTTTAAGACAGCCCTTAAAATGCTCTGCAATAAAAGCCGGCCCATTCGTCTATCGGCTAGGACGCAAGATTTTCATTCTTGAAAGAGGAGTTCGATTCTCCTATGGGCTACCATATAACAGAATTATTTTTCTAAAAAGCATTTTTCCACAACAATGGCAAACCACGATTCGTCAAAGAAAAGAATACGTCAGATAAAAGCTCGCAGAGAGCACAACCGCTACTATGCCAAGACCGCCCGTAACGCCGTGCGCAGTCTCCGCAAGATGACAGACAAGGCAGAAGCCGCTGCACGTCTGGTAGTTGTGACAGCCATGCTTGACCGTCTGGCCTCAAAAAAAGCCATCAGCAAGAACAAAGCCGCCAACCTCAAGAGCAAACTGGCGCGCTACGTCAACAAACTGGCTGCCTGATTTCCATTCAGGCCCACATCAAAAGAAAAACAGCCTCAGCGGCCTACGGGCATCACAGCCATGAAGGAGCAGGCAGAGGCATGAACGTGGCCCATTCGTCTATCGGCTAGGACGCAAGATTTTCATTCTTGAAAGAGGAGTTCGATTCTCCTATGGGCTACCAATCCTGAAACGCCATCCCCACTACTCCGGGCATGGCGTTTTATCTTAGAGAAATCATGACAACCAACAATAAACAGCACAACAGCGCCGATGTCACACCGGCATCAGACACCACACCGGCGCAAAAAAAAGATATCAGGACACGTATCCGCCACGAGATAAGCAACACAAAAAAAACGCGCTGGTGGCGTTTCGCCATCGTGGCGCTGATATACACTCTCTGGGTCATATGGCTGGGCAATTACTGGTTTCTTCTTGGTCTGCCCCTGCTGTTTGACATCTACATCACCGGGCTTATACCCTTCACATGGTGGAAAAAGAGCAAGAACAAGGCCGTGCGCACCGTCATGGGCTGGGTTGACGCCATTGTCTACGCGCTTATACTTGTATATTTCATCTTCAATTTCATAGGCCAGAACTATCAGATCCCCTCATCATCGCTTGAGAAAACACTTCTTACCGGTGACTATCTCTGGGTCAACAAGGTGGTTTACGGACCGCGCGTGCCCAACACGCCCATCCATTTCCCCCTCACCCACAGCACCTGGCCATTAGTGGGAGGCAACAGCTATTCCACACTCATTGAGAATGACTACCGGCGTCTTGCCGGCCTGCGCAACGTGGAGTCAGGTGACATTGTTGTCTTCAACTTTCCCGCCGGAGACACTGTTGCCGTCAACTATGAGGAATCGCCTGAATATTACTACTCGCTGGTTGACCGCTACGGCTGGGGCACCGTCAATACAGACAAAGAACATTTTGGCGAAGTCATATATCGTCCTGTTGACCGCCGCGTTAACTTTGTAAAACGTGCCGTGGGACTTCCCGGCGAACGGTTCCGCATCTCCAATGACACCATCTACATCAATGGCAAGCCTCAAAAGCAGCCTGAGTCCGTGCAGTTCATCTATCTTGCGGCCATGACAAGCCCCCTGACTGACAGCCAGATGAAAGACCTTGAGATCACTGCCGGCGATGTCACACCCATAACCGGACCGGCAGAGCGTCAGGCATTGGCCATGCGCATACCCGGCGCGACAACAGGCAGCATCTTCTATCAGCTCCCGCTCACACAGCAGATGATAAAGACACTCTCCGAAAACGGTCAGCTTACAGGCTACCTCAAAGTCAATGACATGGGTCTGCGTGATGACATAGGCCTGTTCCCCAAAGGCATGGCCGAGGGGTGGACTCTTTCTGACTATGGCGGCCCCGAGGGATTCATCATCCCCGCAAAAGGCATGACCGTCAGGCTCACAGCCGCTAACTGGCCGCTCTACAACCGCATAATACGCAACTATGAGCATCATCCCGATGCTTTCCTTGGAAAGGACGGGAAAGTGTATATAGACGGAAAACCGGCTGAAACATATACATTTGCCATGGACTATTACTTCATGATGGGTGACAACCGTGATCTGAGTCAGGACTCGCGTTTCTGGGGATTTGTTCCTGAGGACCACATAGTGGGCACGCCTATGTTTGTGCTCATCTCATTTGACAAGGACCGGAGCATATTCAACGGCGGCATACGCTGGAATCGCATATTCCGCACCGCCAACCCGGACAAATGACACCTTTATGCCACAGGTGAACGGTACTGTCCTGCTGCCTCCGCAATATCTGGGAACCGCAGCCTATTACCACGCCATGGCAGTAGCGCCCTTGGCTGTTATAGACACAGCCACACGTCATGACAAACGCTTCAAGAGCGTACACCGCCCCACAATCCTCTCGCCCGGAGGGAAACCCGTGACGCTCACCGTACCGGTAACCCACACTCCGGGGGCACGCGTATGGGAAGATATACGCGTCAGCCCGCACGGGCACTGGTGGACCGTTCATGCCGGAGCCATAGAAAGTGCCTATGGGCGCACACCCTTTTTTGAATATTATTATCCATTGCTGCGCCCGCTGCTTGACTCATCGGCTGCCGGAATGCCTATAACATTGTTCACCTCTATGATTGATGCCGCATTGCGCGGCATGCTCGGCATAGACACTCCGGTGAGCGCCACTTTGCCGCCGGGTCTTGATGCCGCCGCGGTCACAGACATGCGCGGATGCCGGTTCGGGGCCGGCGATGAGCCGTCAGTGCTTCATCACATATTCACATATGGGCCTCAGGCCCTGAACACCATCATGAATGAACATGGGCAAGCGGATTCTGGTCATTGACGATGAAGACACACTCTGTCAGGCAATGGCTTTCAATCTTGAAGCCGCCGGCTATGAAGTCTCTACTGCCAACAGTGCTGAGCAGGCGCTGGCCATGGACATAGAGAACTTCTCGCTCATATTGCTTGACGTCATGCTGCCGGGCATCAGCGGAACACAGATGGCCGCCATTCTCAAACAGAAGCGCACAACAGCCCACATTCCCATCATCTTCGTGACAGCGCGTGATGCCGACGAGGATGTGATCCAAGGCCTTGACATAGGTGCTGATGACTACATAACAAAACCCTTCTCTGTGGGGCAGCTCATGGCAAGGGTGCGGACAGCCCTGCGGCGTGCCCCGCTATCAACTGCTCCGGCAGACGGGGAAACAGGCAGCGACGCCCGGCATCTCCTCACATTCCGGACACTTGTGGTTGACACAGCCGCCAAGACATGTCATATTGACGGCAACGCCGTGAAACTGCCAAGAAAGGAATTCGAGATTCTTGCCACCCTCATGTCGCATCCCGGAAAACTTTTCAGCCGCGAGGATCTGCTGCGCCGGTGCTGGCCCGATGAAGTGATTGTGGTGGACCGGGTTGTGGATGTCAACATAACACGACTGCGCTCAAAACTGGGCAATTATGCCCGGAACATACATACCAGACACGGCTACGGTTATGAGTTTGTCCAATAAGACATTCGGAGCGGGCAGAAAGCATCGCGTGAACCTGAACACGCGCCTCCTGCTGGGATTCGCCATATATACGTTCCTGTTGGTGGGATGTTTCGCCATATACCAGTATATGCGCGAGAGCCGTTTCAAGGCCAACGATATAGACGGACGTCTGCAGATTGTCAACGCGCGCATTCTGGATGCCCTTGATGACGGGGCAGACATAGACGCATGTACGGCTGCGGCACGGCGTCTGCCATTTGCAGACATACGCATAAGCATCATTGACTCAGCCGGTCGGGTTATGTATGACAACACTCTTGACAGCCTCCCGACAACAGACCACCGCAACCGACGCGAGATACGCGATGTCCTTGAAACCGGCCACGGCTACACCGTGCGTCGCCACAGCGAGAGCACCGGCGGCACATATTTTTACTCGGCACGCCGTGGAAACGGATATATTGTCCGCACTGCCGTGCCTTACTCCGGCAATCTGCGCCAGATGCTCAACCCCGATAACGGATTTGTGTGGTATATGGGCATTGTGGCGCTCCTCATGGTGCTGTTGGGCTATGCTGCAACACTCCCCATCGCCGCACGGCGTCAGCGCGAGAAAGAACGTCTCAAGAAACAGCTCACAGACAACATCAACCATGAGCTGAAAACGCCTGTAGCCGCAATGCGCCTGTGTCTGGAGACCCTACGCGACAATGCCGGCATGGACCCTGAGCGCAGAAAAGATTTCATAGACCGGGCATGCTCACAGTGCGAGCGTCTGGGCGATCTCCTTGCCGACATCGCCACCATCTCAAGACTTGAAAATCCTGAGAATGCCATACATCATGATCCGCTTGATCTGGCCGTGATAATCCGCAGTGTTACGGATGACATGCGCCATCGCGCCGAAAACGCCGGAATCGCCATTGAGGATATCATCCGTCAGCCGCTGACGGTGTGCGGTGACAGGAAACTGCTTGAAACCGTGTTCCGCAACCTCATCGACAACGCCATAATACACAGCCATGCCACAGAACTGCGTATCTCCGGCTCGGCAAACACAACAACTGTCACCATAACCGTTTCCGACAACGGCACGGGAGTTGACAGCGCACACCTTCCGCATCTCTTTGAGCGGTTCTACCGCGCCGACGCAGGGCGTGTGCGTCATGGTGACCGCGGCACCGGTCTGGGTCTCGCCATAGTGAAAAACACCATCATGAGCCACGGGGGAACGGTCTCTGTCACCTGCAATGGCGGACTGACATTCACCCTCACCCTTCCGCGTCGCTGATCACATCTCCCCCTGATCGGAGGGAGACAAAACAAGTTTAATAAACTGTTTATTTTTTTGAAACATTTTTTTAACGATACGGTTGTTATTTTGTAGCATAATTGCCGGCGCAGCTGATGCGTATAGTGCTCCCGCGGCCGGATAACTAACAACAAACAACTGTATACATGGAATTTATATACCTGTTCGTGGTCATCTTCCTCTTTGTGCTCGCAGTGCTTGATCTCTCTGTGGGCGTGAGTAACGATGCCGTGAACTTTCTGACATCCGGAATAGGAAGCCGTGCCGGCTCATTCAGACGCGTCCTCGCCGTAGCCGTCGTGGGTGTGTTTATCGGTGCGGCGATGAGCAGCGGCATGATTGATGTTGCCAGGCACGGCATTTTCCATCCGGAGCATTTTTCGTTCTATGACCTCATGTGCATATTCATGGCCGTGGTGGTGACAAACATCATCCTCCTTGACCGGTTCAACACATGGGGCATGCCTACTTCCACAACCGTATCACTCATCTTTGAGCTGCTTGGGGCAACCTTTGTGGTGTCGCTCATAAAGATTGGCGGAGGGCTTGATGACGTGGGCCTCGGTGACCTCATCAATACAAGCAAGGCACTTGTGGTGATAATGGGCATATTCCTTTCAGTTGCCATAGCCTTTGTTTTCGGTACGGCGGTGCAGGCCCTGTCGCGCCTTATCTTCACGTTCAACTACCGGCGTGGCAGTGCGGTCAAGATGGCGCTGTTCGCCGGAGTATCCATGACAGCCATCGTCTACTTCCTGATAATAAAAGGAATAAAGACCATGTCATTTGTCACCCCGGAGATGCAACAGTGGATAAACACAAACACTGGCCTGATTGTGGCGGTCACCTTTGCCGTAATGACGGTTCTGATGTTTCTGCTTAACAGTCTGCGCGTCAATGTTCTCAAGATTGTTGTCCTTGCAGGCACCTTTGCGCTTGCCATGGCTTTTGCCGGCAATGACCTGGTGAACTTCATCGGAGTGCCACTCACGGCATTCTCATCATATCAGGACTATACACTCAACGGTGCCGGTGACCCGCATTCATTCATGATGTCATCGCTGAACTCATCGGCCGACACACCGCTCTACTTCCTGCTTGGCGCGGGTGCCATCATGGTTGTCTCTCTGGCAACCTCCAAAAAAGCCCGCAAAGTGACCCAGACGGCCATAGGCCTCGGCAGCCGCGACACCGGCGGTGACGAGATGTTTGGCTCATCGCGCATAGCCCGGCGTCTGGTCCGTGCGGCGCTCTCGGTCACTGAATGGTTCAGACGTGTCATCCCGGCAAAGGTACGTGCCCGCATAAACCGACGCTTCAACATTGACGAGACCATTATGGAACAGGGAGCAGCCTTTGACCTTGTCCGTGCTTCCGTAAACCTTGTCCTTGCCGGAGCGCTCATAGCCCTCGGCACCTCTCTCAAACTCCCCCTCTCCACAACTTTTGTCACATTCATGGTAGCAATGGGCTCATCATTGGCCGATAAGGCATGGAGCCGTGAGAGCGCCGTGTTCCGTATCACCGGTGTGATTTCCGTGGTAGGAGGATGGTTTCTCACCGCCGGAGCCGCATTTATCGGCGCAGGCATCATCGTTGCCCTCATGCACTGGGGCGGTCAATGGGTGATGATAGTCCTTGCCATAGCGACTGTGGCTCTGATAATACACAGCAACCGCCGCTTCAGCCGTCGCAACAAAGACGTTGATGACGAGGCCACCCGGCTTTTCAACAGCATCATTCAGTTGCCGGGAAATTCGTCTGAGATCTGGCCGCTCACCCGCAAGTATGTCATTGAAAGCCAGCGGATGTTTCTGGGGCAGGCTGCTGAAAGCTATTGCATAATCACCGGTGGATTCCTCCACAACGACGTCAAGAACCTTGATCGCGCCGACAGTGCGATGCGCCTTCGCAAAAGAGAACTCAAAAACGCACGCCGTCGCGAGACATTGTGCATGCGTCAGCTGCCACGCGAAATCGCCATTGAGAAAAGCGCCTGGTTCTACATGGGCAACAACTGCTGCATGTCCATCCTCTACAATCTGCGGCGCATAACAGAATTCTGCAAGGAACATGTGGAGAACAACTTTCTGCCGCTTCCTGCCGAGCTTGTGCCTGCCTATGAGGAGCTTACGGCGCGGGTTGACGGCCTCTTCGCTGACATACTCACCCTCGTTGATGAAGGCGCCACTGAAGCCGTCACCATGCTGCGGCGTCATTGCGACGAGATAAAAGACACCACCCTCTCACTCTGCAACACCATCCACACGCGCATCCGAGAGGACAGCACGGATCAGATGTCAGTGCTGTATGTCTACCTCAACATGCTTCAGGAGACACGCGAGATGGTCTCTTCACTGCGCAAATACCTCCGCGCCTACGAGATGTTTTCGGCTTCATGACAGAAGCGCGTCGGCGCACAGACCGTTGGCCCGGCGATACACTGTCGGTAAAACTAATAAAAAACGAGTTGGCCTCAACAGGCCAACTCGTTGTAGTCTTACCAGGATTCGAACCTAGACAGACAGAACCAAAAACTGTAGTGCTACCATTACACCATAAGACTATCTCCTGCACAAACCTTGACGGTCTGATTGCGCTGCAAAGTTAGTGATTGTTTTTGAATGGACCAAATTGCGCGGTGTGTTTTTGTTTTCCCTATTTTTCACACAAGTTTTTGCCGGCTCAGTTGCGGCCTATAATGCACCAGCCGGAAATAGCCGCTGATCCTCTAATAAAGATTGCCGCTTGACTGTATAAAGAAAAAGTTGCCAAACACTGTTATCAGATGAGTTTGGCAACCTCCTTCTGTGGAGTATAGCGGACTCGAACCGCTTACCTCAACACTGCCAGTGTTGCGCTCTACCAGATGAGCTAATACCCCGCGATGTCATCCCCCTGCGGGAACTTCCGTGCGGCAAAGTTATATGTTTTTCAGGAAACAGCAAAGAAAACGCCCGTATTTATATATTATTAATGATTATATTCTGATTTTAACATCAACCATCCCCGCTTTTTGCCTATTTTTGTCAATTATTACAATCATTATCTTGTACGTGGAATTATGACCATAAAAATTCTATCAGCCTTGATCATCGGCCTGTTCTCAGCCACGGTCTATGCTGCCCCCGCTGCTGCCGGAAAATGCTGCCGGATTGACTCATGCGCGGAAAAATCAGAGAGCGCGACATGCTGTCAGGACATTGCTCCTGAAGTGACAGTGGGCGCAGCGAGGACAGACCTCTACATCCCGTTGCTCAAAGGCAAGCGGGTGGCACTGTTCTCCAACCACACCGGAATGGTGGGGGACCGCCACACACTCGATGTGCTGCTTGACAACGGCGTGAATGTCACCATGATATTCTCGCCCGAGCATGGATTCCGCGGCACTGCCGATGCCGGCGAGCATGTCAGCTCAGGCACAGATCCGGTAACCGGCATAAGGATAGCATCGCTCTATGACGGCAAAAAACGTGGTCCGTCGGCTGAGACCATGGACGGACTGGATATAATAGTAGTTGACATACAGGATGTCGGACTGCGCTATTATACATATTACTGCACCATGATTGACCTCATGAATGCCGCTGCCGGACATGGCAAGAAAGTCATGGTCCTTGACCGCCCCAATCCGAACGGCATGTACGTTGACGGCCCTGTTCTTGATATGACATATGCAAGCGGGGTGGGGCGTCTGCCCATTCCCGTTGTTCACGGCATGACACTTGCCGAACTGGCGCAGATGGCCAACGGCGAAGGCTGGCTTAAAGACGGACGCAAGGTTGAGCTTGTCACCATTCCTTGCGCCGGCTATACTCATTCCACCCGCTACCGCCTGCCGATTGCCCCCTCGCCCAATCTGCGCGACATGAAAGCCATATACCTCTATCCCGCCACATGCTATTTCGAGGCAACACCCGTGAGTCTGGGACGAGGAACCGAAATGCCCTTTCTGGTATACGGCCACCCCGACATGACGGGACGCACTTTCACCTTCATCCCGCGGAGCGTGCCCGGCGCCAAAAATCCCCCGCAACTTGACCGTGAATGCCACGGCGTGGATCTGCGTGGCATCAGCGATGATGAAGCCATTGCCCGCGGTGTTGACCTTACATATATCATTGACGCCTACAACGATCCCGGCATGACCAAAGACGGATTCTTCAGGTCATTCTTTGAAAAACTCATCGGCCGCGGTGACATCCGCACTATGATTGAACAAGGCAAGAGCGCCGAAGACATCAAAGCCACATGGGCCGCTGACGTTGCCCGTTTCAAGGAACAGCGCCGTCCCTACCTGCTCTACGCCGAATAACAAACCAAAACAACAGAACGTATACATGACACCTACAATAGTCATCATCACCATCGCCGCCTATTTCGCGCTGCTGATGCTCATAGGCTGGCTTGCTTCACGCGGAAGCACCAACTCCACATTTTTCACCGGAAACCGTCAAGCACCGTGGGGCATAGTGGCCTTTGCCATGATCGGTGCCACCATCTCAGGAGTCACATTCATCTCAGTGCCCGGCATGGTTGTGGGCAAAGGCTATGCCTACCTGCAGATGGTCCTCGGCTTCATTGTGGGCTATTTCGCCATAGCCTTTGTGCTTGTGCCCATGTTCTACCGGCGCAACCTCATCAGCATCTACGGCTATCTTGAAGGACGCTTCGGGCGCAGCACCTACAAGTCAGGAGCATGGTTCTTCTTCATTTCCAAGATACTGGGCGCCTCGGTGCGCTTCTTTGTGGTGTGTGCCGTCCTCCAGCTGCTGGTGTTCAAACCTCTGCACATCCCTTTTGAATTCAATGTCATAGTCACCATTGCACTCATATGGCTCTACACCCTGCAGGGCGGTGTCAAGACCCTCATATGGACCGACACTCTGAAAAGCTTCTGTCTGATAATGTCAGTGATTCTCTGCATATACTTCATCTCGCAGAATCTGGGCTTCGGGTTCAATGATGCTGTGAAAGCCATCAAAGAGCATTCCACATCCAGGATGTTTTTCTTTGACAACCCCATGGAAGGGACATACTTCTGGAAACAGTTCCTTGCCGGTGTGTTCATGGCTATCGCCACAAACGGTCTTGATCAGGACATGATGCAGCGCAACCTTGCCTGCAAAGACTCGCGTCAGAGCCAGAAAAACATGATAGTCAGCGGCATAGTGCAGTTCTTTGTCATCGCGGCCTTCCTGCTGTTGGGAACCCTGCTGGTCATCTTCGTGGAGCGCACTGAGGGCATGGCCGTCCCGGAGAAAACAGATGAACTCTTCGGCATGGTGGCCACATCGGCAGGCATACCGGTGGTTGTGGGCGTCCTTTTTGTGTTGGGACTCATCGCTGCGGCATACAGCGCCGCCGGCTCGGCCCTGACATCACTGACAACGTCATTCACCGTTGACATCCTCGGCGCACACAAGAAAGGCGATGACCGACGGCTGACGCGTACGCGCAAAACAGTCCACCTGATCATGTCCGCGGCAATGGGCGCCGTGATAATCATATTCTACTATCTCAGCGAGGAAGACGCCATCAGCGCCGTGTATACTCTGGCATCCTACACCTATGGCCCTATTCTGGGACTGTTTGTGTTCGGTATGTTCGGCAAACGCCCTGTGCGTGACCGCCTTGTCCCGGTTGTCTGCATATCTGCGCCGGCACTGTCATGGGGCACCCAGTATCTGCTCAAGACAATGGTGGGTTATGAGACCTCCTTTGAACTCCTGCTCATAAACGCCGCCTACACCATCATCGGCCTTTTCCTGCTCTCCGTGGGCAAAGCAAAGACAGCCATACCTGTTCACCAGGCAAAATAATCGACACTGATGGCCAAAGATCTGATAAACCGGTACATATGGTTGGCTGACACAATCCGCCGGCGCGGACGCATGACACGCGCACAGCTCAACGAAAGCTGGCAGAAGTCAGCGCTCAACACCACCGGCACACAGCTTTGCCGGCGTACACTCTACAACTACCGCAATGCCATAGCCGCCATATTCAATATTGACATCCAGTGCGATCCCGTCACCTATGAATACTACATAGCCGACAGCGGCGAGGCCCGCACTTCCGTCTCCGACTGGCTCCTCAACGCCCGCGCCATGGCCGATACCCTGACCGGCGCCACAGACATCAGCAACCGCATCTTCCTGGAGGACGTCCCCTCCGCGCGCGGACATCTGGGCACCGCCATCGACGCCATCCGCCAGTCACGGGCCATGCGTTTTGACTATTATAGCTACTCGCGCTCCAGGCCTACGCGCGGAGTCATAATAGAACCATATTTCCTGCGCATCTTCAAACAGCGGTGGTACGTGATAGGACGCAACGTTGCCGACGGACGCATAAAGACCTACGCCCTTGATCGCCTCAAAGAGCCCACGCTCACAGACCGGCAGTTCGTCATGGATGACACCTTCACGCCGGCGGAGTATTTCCGTGACGCTTTCGGTATTGTTGTCACCAGAAACGAACCCCGCCGCATCAGCCTCCGTGCCGACTCACACACCGCCCACTACCTGCGCGACCTCCCCCTGCACCATTCACAGCAGGAAGTGGTACATGACAATTTCTCCATCTTCTACTACCGTATGTACCTTTCAGAGGACCTTGTGCGTGAGATAACCGGCTACGGGCCGCGTCTTACAGTCATTGACCCCCCAGAACTGAAAGCGATGGTGATGAACGAGCACCGTGCCGCACTGGCTGCCTATACCCCCGACAACCGGACATGAACGCCATGGACAGCCGCAACCGCATCTTCTATCTCGACGCCATACGCGCCTTTGCCATAATCGCCATACTGGTGGTACACACCCTTGACTACTACTGGGACACCCGCACGGAGCTGTTCAGCAAAATGTATTTTGGCAGCGCCGCCCTCTTTTTCATGACCTCAGGAGCGCTGATCTTTCCCATAACCAAGCCCGGGGCATTCATACGCCGCCGTCTGAGCAGCTATCTGCCCCAGTTCCTGATATGGACTGTTGCCTACGCCCTGATGGGCTACTGGCTCTGGGACGGCGATTATCTGCTTGGCAAACAGCTGCTATGGATGCTTTATACCCCCACATGGAGTGCCGGATGGTTTCTGTATGCCCTTACCGGCCTGTACCTTTTCGCCCCCTTCATCTCCCCCTGGCTTGCATCGGCATCAAAACGCTCCGTCGAATGGTTCCTCCTGGCATGGATCATAGCCGGCACAGTGCCATTGGCAGCCGTCCAGACACCGTTCACGACGGCTGAGACCATATTCGCGCCATTCTACGGATTTCTCGGATTCATGGTGGCCGGACATTATCTGGCCCGCTGGCCCATATTCTCGCGTCCGCGCAAAGAACGTGTGACTTTCTTTGCCGTTACCATACTCATTGGCGTGCTCTTTGCCGCACGTGCCTTTGTCACGGCCTGGCGCTGGGGATTTGCAGAAACACTTGACTACGACCTGAGTCTGAACGTGATGGCCATGTGCGTGTTGTGGTTCGCCGTGTTCCAGTCATTCCGGCATGCCCCCGCGTTCATAACCAAGGCCATAACACTTGTCAGCGTCTGCTCACTGGAGATCTATCTTTGCCACGTGGCATGGCTTGACTACCTTATCATCCCATTGCAGATGAACATCTGGGTGGCAATAGCCATGACACTCATGTTGGCCATTCTGACGGCCGTGGCATTGCGTTGGATTTCATCACGCATCAGGCGCCTGTTCCCTCTGAAATTCCGGTGATGCGCCGCCGGCGGCACAGATTGCGGATTTTTTTCGCCAATGTTTGGTGGGACAGCTACAAATGGTTAACTTTGCACTTTGTAGGCGTGCTGCCGCATTTCAGACCGCGGCAGGACCTCTGCAACCAATAATGCAAAACAAAAAACAATAATACTAATCCTTTCACTAAAATCATCGTTATGTGGTTATTTAAATCATCCATAGGACGCAAGTTCATCATGGCTGTCACAGGCCTGTGCTTGGTTCTATTCGTAACTTTTCACGTGCTGATGAATTCAGTGGCGCTGATCTGGCCCACCGCCTACAACTCCATCTGCGAGTTCCTTGGTGCCAACTGGTATGCGCTGGTAGCCTCAATGGGTCTGGCCGCGCTTTTCATCATCCATATTCTCTATGCAGTGTGGCTCACACTCCAGAACCGTGCCGCACGCGGTTCGGACCGCTACGCCGTCACCTCACGTCCCCCGCAGGTTGAATGGTCATCCAAGAACATGCTCGTTCTGGGCATAGTGATCGTGGCTTTCCTTGCCGTGCACCTCATCCAGTTCTGGGCAAAGATGCAATGGGTTGAACTCCGTGGCGCCGACATCTCACAGATGCCCGAGGTTGCCGGTGCTCCCGCAGGTCCCGTACAGGGCACAATGATGCTCCAGCTTGCATTCAGCTGCATCTGGACCCCCATCATCTACATCATCGGTTTCATAGCACTATGGTTCCACATGACACACGGATTCTGGTCAATGTTCCAGACCGTGGGATGGGACAACAAAATCTGGCTGAGCCGCCTCAAATCAATCTCATGCTGGTGGACAACCATCGTGGTGCTCCTCTTTGTGGCACAGGCCGTTGTGTTCAGCGTACAGGCACACAGAAATTTCTTCATAGAGAACGTCGAACTTCAGGAACAGTACTCCGAGTATTGGAATGAAGAGGCAAAAGCCCTCAATGAAGAATTTATGGCACCCATTGAAGCCGCTCAGGCAAAAGTGATGCAGGCACAGATGGCACAGGCAGACCTGAATGCATATCAGGCAGCCATGAACGCCGCCAATGAGGAAATCAACGCACACGTGGCTGAGAACGGACAGGCATTCATCGATGCGGCCGCCCTAATCGAGAAAGCCTACAGCGTGCAGTGCTCAAAGATGCCCATGACACAGGACATCATGCAGATGAAAGGCATAGTGCGCAACGTACAGTCATCACTGCCGCAGAATGAAGCCATCATCAATCAACCCATCAAACATTAACCAACTCAGAGATATGGCAGATCTTAAAAACTTAGAGGGTATGATAGATTCAACCCCCATCATGCAAGACTTCGCTGACATCGAATCGTCAAAACTTCCTGAGTATCAGATTGACTCAAAGATTCCCGAAGGACCCGTCGCTGAGAAATGGACAAACTATAAAGCACATCAGAAACTTGTCAACCCCGCCAACAAACGCCATCTGGACATCATAGTTGTGGGAACCGGTCTCGCCGGAGCCTCAGCAGCCTCCACACTTGGCGAAATGGGCTTCAACGTCAAGAACTTCTGCATCCAGGACAGCCCCCGTCGCGCACACTCAATCGCCGCACAGGGAGGTATCAACGCCGCCAAGAACTACCAGAATGACGGCGACTCGGTTTACCGCCTGTTCTATGACACCGTGAAAGGCGGTGACTTCCGCTCACGCGAAGCCAACGTATACCGCCTCGCCGAAGTCTCCAACAACATCATTGACCAGTGCGTGGCTCAGGGCGTTCCCTTTGCCCGTGAGTACGGAGGCCTGTTGGCAAACCGCTCATTCGGCGGCGCTCAGGTGAGCCGCACATTCTACGCCAAAGGTCAGACCGGCCAGCAGCTCCTGCTTGGCGCCTACTCATCGCTCAACCGCCAGATCCAGAAAGGAACCGTGAAAAGCTACAACCGCCGCGAAATGCTTGACATAGTCATCATCGACGGCCGTGCGCGCGGAATCATTGTACGCAATCTCATCACCGGTAAACTTGAGCGCTACTCGGCACACGCCGTTGTGCTTGCCACCGGCGGCTACGGACGTGCATTCTTCCTGAGCACCAACGCCATGGGATGCAACGGCTCGGCAGCCGTACAGGCCTTCAAGAAAGGCGCATACCTTGCAAACCTTGCATTTACACAGATACACCCCACCTGCATACCCGTGCATGGCGAGGACCAGTCAAAACTCACCCTTATGTCAGAGTCACTCCGCAACGACGGACGCATCTGGGTGCCCAAGAAAAAAGAAGATGCCGAGGCAATCCGCGCCGGCAAACTCAAACCCACCGACATCCCCGATGAAGACCGCGACTTCTATCTGGAGCGCCGCTACCCCGCGTTCGGCAACCTCTGTCCGCGTGACATCGCCAGCCGCGCCGCCAAAGAACGTTGCGACGCCGGCTACGGTGTGGGCACAGGCAACGCCGTGTACCTTGACTTCAAATACGCCATAGAGCGGCTTGGCGAAGACGTGGTGCGTGACCGTTACGGAAACCTCTTTGACATGTACCAGATGATTTCCGACGATGACCCCTACAAGACACCCATGATGATATTCCCCGCCTCACACTACACCATGGGCGGAATCTGGGTTGACTACGAGCTTCAGACATCCGTAAAAGGACTCTTTGCAATCGGTGAGTGCAACTTCTCTGACCACGGTGCCAACCGCCTGGGAGCATCAGCACTCATGCAAGGACTCGCCGACGGATACTTCGTGCTGCCCTACACCATGCAGAACTACCTCAGTGACCAGATCAAAGTGGCATGCCCCTCAACTGACGACAAAGAGTTTGACCGTGCCGAGGAAGCAGTGCGCCAGCGCATACAGAAACTCATGGACATCAAAGGGACCAAGAGCCCCGATGAGATCCACAAACGTCTGGGACATGTGATGTGGAACCTTGTCGGCATGGGCCGCACACTCCAGGGCCTTGTCGAGGCCACCAAGGAGATTGAGGAAGTGCGCAAGGAATTCTACTCAGACCTCCGCATCGTGGGCAACGCCGATGACCTCAACACCGAGCTTGAAAAAGCACTCCGCCTCGAGGACTTCCTTGTAATCGCCAAAATGATGGCCATCGACGCCCTCAACCGCAACGAGAGCTGCGGCGCGCACTTCCGCGAGGAATATCAGACCGCCGACGGCGAAGCCGCACGAAATGACAAGGACTACATGTACGTGAGCTGCTGGAAATATACAGGTGACAACGAGAAACCCATTCTCATCAAAGAACCCCTGAAATACGAAAGCATCCAGGTACAGACCCGTAACTACAAATCGTAAAAGTCCACCTCTTAAAACCACTTACGAAAATGGAAAATACTATCAGCGTAAATCTGAAAATCTGGCGTCAACGTGGTCCTAAAGAGAAAGGACACTTTGTCAGCTACCATCTGGACAATGTCAGCACAGGTTCAAGCTTCCTGGAGATGCTTGACATGCTCAACCAACAGCTTGTGGAACAAGGCCAGGAACCCGTTGTTTTTGACAACGACTGCCGCGAAGGCATCTGCGGCATGTGCTCGCTGTACATCAACGGACATCCCCACGGTCCCGTACAGGGAATAACCACCTGCCAGCTGCATATGCGCAAATTCAATGAAGGCGACACCATCACCATCGAGCCCTGGCGCTCAGCCGCATTCCCCGTTATCCGTGACCTTGCCGTCAACCGCAACGCCTTTGACCAGATACAGCAGGCCGGCGGCTACGTCTCATTCAACTGCGGCGGTGCCCCTGATGCCAACTCCACACCCATCTCAAAAGAAGTTGCCGACGAGGCCATGGACTCCGCCACATGCATCGGCTGCGGCGCATGCGTTGCAGCATGCAAAAACGGCTCCGCCATGCTCTTTGTGTCAGCCAAAGTGAGCCAGTTCGCACTCCTGCCCCAGGGCAAAGTGGAACGCAAACGCCGTGCCCGCGCAATGGTCAGAAAGATGGACGAACTTGGATTCGGCAACTGCACCAACACCGGTGCCTGCGCCGCCGAGTGCCCCAAGAACATATCCCTGAGCAACATAGCACGTCTCAACCGCGAGTTCATCAAAGCCAAATGCACTGAATAAACTCCGGGAGAGTCAGAATAACAGAGCAGTTCCCCTCAAGCCCACAGGCTGCAGGGGAACTGCTTTTTTACAATGCGTATATGATAAGCCCTACAAAATAAAAGACATATTGCATGAGAAAGAAATAATTGCTAATTTTGTCACATATAAACCCTTTAAACACAAACTACAATGGCAGATGATGTAAACGCAACCCAGCAACCCCAGATCCCGGAGCTGCCTGAAACTCCCACCGTACCCCAAACCCCGAAGAGCACTTTTGTTCCGCCTGTTCAGAATGAAGTGCAGGTTGAAGAAGAATTGGAATATGAAGAACCCCGGTCAAACGGCAAAGGCAAATTCTCATTTGTCGGTAGCCTTATATGTTTCATACTCAGCTTGTCATTGTTCGGAATGTCCATATATGGCATGGCCACTCCGACCGATGGTGAACTCGTTGCGACAATAGGTATCATTGCATGTGTGGTGCTGGGATTGTTCAGCATCCTCACACTCATATTCGGTATAATAGGCTGCACACGTCAGCCCCGCGGAAAAGCCATTACCGGAATCGTATTCTCATCTGTGAACATAATAAGCTTCATAACGCTGGTTATCCTGTTCATAGCTGTAATGGAAATCGCCGCACGCTATTACAGCAACTTCTATTACGACTACTACTACTCTTATTAAGTCATAGATATTTCCACAATACCACAGCCGGTGTCCTGCAATAAAGAGGATGCCGGCTTTTTTTGCGAACTTGTGTGCTTATTATACACAAGTGCGTAAAAGTGGCAGTGACCGGATATGTCAGATTGTAACTTTGCAGTGTCTGTCAGGAGCGGAGGAGAAAGGGGCAGACACGCAAGTAATCATCTTAATCAGTAAAATCACATGAAACGCGCAATCAATGAAATCATTGTACACTGCACGGCCACACCGGCGGGGCGTGATGTCCGGAAAACGGATGTAGACCGGTGGCATAGGGCACGGGGATTCCGGGGCATAGGGTACCACTATCTTATCCTCATAGACGGAACCGTTGAACAAGGACGTCTGGAAAATCAGATCGGCGCGCACTGTCTGGGGCACAACAGCCGCTCGATCGGGATATGCTATGTGGGCGGTCTGGATAATGCCTCGGGCAAGCCGGCAGACACACGCACACCCGCACAGAAAAAGGCACTTGAATTTCTTATCAGGGACCTGTGCGGGCGTTATCCGGGAGCAACCGTACACGGGCATCGTGAATTCGCGGCAAAAGCATGTCCATGCTTTGACGCGGCGCGCGAGTATGGTCATTATCACGTCAAGGCAGCGCATGAAAAAGACTGAGATCCTGCTGTCCGTATGCCTGTTGGCGGTCATAGGCTGCGGCTGTTCCTCAAAAAAACATATCACAACCCGGACTGAGAGCAGTGCCACTGTCCGCTCTCATGCAAAAAGCAAATCATGTTCCTTTGATTCAGTCGTCTGGTCATTGGTCGCCGAACTTGATTCGCCGGTCATTGTGCTTGAACATCCTGCCGACAGCCTGCGCATCACCGTGTCCGCACGCCGGATGCGCGCAAAGGGAGACACGGAGAGACGTAAATTGCTGCGGACTATAACTGCTGACTCAACCATGGCTGAACGTGCGTCAAAGACGGTTACTGAGAAAACCGAGAATCGCCGCACCGCTTATGGAGTATGGCCCGGCATCGCCGTGGCTGGAGCCACACTTGCATTTATCTTGTTCATAATCAGAAAAACACGTAAAAAAAGATGTATAACACACGCTATCTTGCCGCTGCCATAGGCGGCATTCTCTGGAGTCTTGTGCTCCCGGCATTGCCTTATGCCGCCCTGTGCACGGCCATGGTATGTGCCGACGCTGTGACGGCATGGACTCTTTCACGGCGCGTTGCACGCCGCTATGGCCGGAAAGCACGCAATGCCGGCGCAGGAAAAATACAGAGCAGACGCATGGCGCGTATGCTCGTCACTCTGGGCAAAATCTATGCGCTGCTTATTCTGGCATCGGCTATTGATGCCGTCATCATGCGTGATGCCGGATCAGTCTCGGCCCTGCGCTTCAGTGCCGGAGCCGTATGCCTGTGGCAGACCGTGTCCATACTTGAGAACGAGGCCTCATGCTCCGATGCCTCGTGGGCACGGATAGCACGCCGGTGGCTCATTGACAAAGCCAAGAGACACTTCACACCCTGACGCCTGACAGGATGGTGTGGGCTATGAACGGCGTGTTGTAGGCATATGGGATATACTCAAGTGCGGGGACAGGGCGTGTGATGATGATGTTTGCGGCATATCCGGGGGCGAGTGTGCCATACATGTCTTCACAGGCCATGGCGGCGGCGCCCATGGCTGTCACACAACGCAGCGCCTGACGCGGAGTGAGTTTCATCCTGATGCATCCCAGCGCCCAGATGAAGCGCATGTCTCCGGAGGGCGATGATCCCGGGTTATAGTCACTGGCAAGTGCCACGCGGCAACCCATCTCAAGAGCTTTGCGCGCGGGGGCGTAAGGCATCCCAAGAAAGAAAGATGCTCCGGGAAGCATGGTGGCAATGGTCTTTGACCGGCTTAAAGCCTTAAGCTGGGTGTCAGTAGCGCGTTCAAGATGGTCAACAGACAAGGCATTGTGTGCTATGCCGGTCTCCACGCCACCGCTCTCGGCAAGTTCATTGGCATGGATCTTGGGGCGCAGGCCGTAGCGGGCGGCGGCTTCAAGAATCTCAGCCGTCTGCCGGGGCGTGAAGAATCCCTCATCGCAGAACACATCTACAAAATCGGCAAGGCCCTCGGCGGCAACTGCCGGAATCATGTCACGGACAACATGGTCCACATAATCCTGCTGGCGTCCCGCATATGCACGCCCAACGGCGTGCGCACCAAGGAAAGTGGCACGCACATGCATGGGCGATGCCTCGGCTATCCGGGCTATGACACGCAGTATCTTCATCTCGTCAGGCAGCGTAAGACCATAGCCGCTCTTTATCTCTATGCAGCCCGTGCCCTTGGACATCACCTCATCGGCGCGGGCCATGGACTGACGGAACAATTCGCTTTCGGAAGTCCGGGCAAGCAGGTCGGCGCTGTTGAGTATGCCGCCTCCGCGCCGGGCTATCTCCTCATAGCTCAGTCCGTTGATTTTGTCCAGGAATTCGCCGTGGCGGCTGCCGGCATAGACAATGTGGGTGTGGGAATCGCAGAACGAGGGCAATGCCAGGCCTCCTTCGGCGTTGATGACCTCCTCGCCCCCATCGGGGAGAGGGCATGAATCCATTGTTCCCATGGCCGTTATAAGGCCAGTAGAGCGTTCGGTACGCAGCCATCCCCGGTGGATATCGGCGCCTACAATCTCTCCGATGTCAGTGATCAGCATGTCACGGGCGTTTTTTCAAGGAAACGGACAGACGCGGCGATGAGCGGAGTCATCACAGTGTCATTCTCAACAAACGGCACATCCCGACGGAACTGCTCATGCCATTCTTCAAGCGCCGGCGATGTTTTCAGAGGACGTCGCAGGTCTATGGCCTGTGCTGCGTTGAGCAGTTCTATGGCAAGAATACGCCGCGTGTTGTCCACAATCCTGAGAAGTTTTGTGGCCGAGTTGCCTCCCATGGAGACATGATCCTCCTGTCCTTGCGATGACGGTATGCTGTCGCAGCTTGTGGGCCAGCACAGGCCTTTTGACTGGTTGACTATGGATGCTGCCGTGTACTGGGGAATCATGAAACCGCTGTTGAGGCCCGGATTGGCAACCAGAAAGGAGGGCAGTCCGCGCGTTCCGGAGATAAGCCTGAAAATGCGCCTCTCCGAGATGTTGCCGAGCTCTGCTACGGCAAGAGCCAGAAAATCCATCGGCAGAGCTATCGGCTCGCCATGGAAATTGCCGGCTGACACAATCATGTCAAGTTCCGGGAACACAGTGGGATTGTCTGTGGGCGAGTTGATCTCAGTCTCTATGACAGTTGACACATATTCAAGCGTGTCCTTGAAAGCACCGTGCACCTGCGGCATGCACCGGAACGAGTAGGGATCCTGCACATGTTTTTTGGGCATCTGCTGCATGGGGCTGTCCTCAAGCCAGTGGCGCACGGCGCGGGCAGTGGCCAGTTGGCCCGGATGTGCGCGTACAATGTTCACGGCATCGCCAAATGGATCTATACGCCCGTCAAAGGCATCGAGGCTCATCGCGCCGATCTTGTCAGCGAGTGCCCCCAGACGCCGGGCACCGATGATGGCATGCACGGCATGGGCGCTCATGAACTGCGTGCCGTTCAGCAACGCCAGACCCTCTTTTGACATCAGCCGCACCGGTGTCAGGCCGCATTCTTTCAGCACATCGGCAGCCATGCGCCGATGTCCCTTGTAATTCACCTCTCCAAGTCCCAGAAGAGGCAGGCACATGTTGGCCAGAGGGGCAAGGTCACCGCTGGCGCCAAGAGACCCCTGACTGTATACAACAGGCAGTATGTCATTGTTGAACAGGTCCACAAGCCGCTGCACGGTGACAAGCTGGGTGCCTGAGTTGCCATAGCTCAGTGACTGTATCTTCAGCAGCAGCATCAGCCGCACTATGTCCTCAGGGACTTCATCGCCCGTGCCGCAGGCATGGCTTTTGACAAGATTCTCCTGAAGTTGCGAGAGGTCATCGGCGCCTACACTGACATTGCACAGTGAACCGAAACCGGTGGTAACGCCATAGATGGGATGGTCTGTAGTGGCTATCTTGCGGTCAAGATAGTCACGGCAGGTCTGTATGAGTTCTTTTGCCCGTTCAGACAGTTTCAGCCTGTAATGGCTGTCTATGATCTCGCTGACGCGCTCAATTGTCAGCCGTTCAGGAGATATATGATGTATCATGTTCATGCTTTTTATAAATCAATGTAAATTGTTGAAAGCACTGTCAATGACGGTGTCATCGGCATATTCAGGCAAGGTGACTTTCAGCCCGGGTGTGCGTTCCATCTCGCGTCTGATGGCTTCATTGGCGCCTTTGTTGCGTGCCCATGACCGGCGGCTTATGCCGTTGTTGACATCCCAGTGCAGCATGGAGCCGATGCGACGGTCAGCATCCTCGGAACCGTCTATGACCATTCCGAAGCCGCCGTTGATGACCTCGCCCCAGCCAACGCCGCCACCATTATGCAGTGACACCCATGTCGCGCCGCGGAAAGAATCGCCGATCACATTCTGCACAGCCATGTCGGCGCAGAACTGTGAGCCGTCATAGATATTTGATGTCTCACGATAGGGGGAGTCTGTGCCGGACACGTCGTGGTGGTCACGGCCAAGGACAATCGGTGCGGAGATGCGGCCCTCGCGGATGGCTTTGTTGAATGCACGGGCAATCTGCGTGCGGCCCTCGGCATCGGCATAGAGGATGCGCGCCTGCGAGCCGACCACAAGGTTGTTGGCAGCGGCCTGACGTATCCAGTGCAGGTTATCGCTGAGCTGGCTATGTATGTCAGAGGGCGCTGTGGCAAGCATTTCCTCAAGCACATCACCGGCAATGCGGTCAGACTCGGCAAGATCCTCGGGACTGCCTGAGGTGCATACCCAACGGAACGGTCCGAATCCGTAATCAAAGAAGTCAGGTCCCATTATGTCCTGTACGTATGACGGATAACGGAATGTTCTGCCGTCGGCAGCCATGACATCGGCGCCGGCTCTGGCGCTCATCAGCAGGAAGGCGTTGCCGTAGTCAAAGAAATACATGCCCTTGGCTGTGAGCCGGTTTATGGCGGCAACCTGACGGCGCAGAGACTCCTCCACTTTCTGCCTGAACAGGTCGGGATTATCAGCCATCATTGCTTTTGCGTCCTCAAAGGTAACGCCGGCGGGATAGTAACCCCCGGCAAAGGCATTGTGCAGCGATGTCTGGTCAGATCCCAACTCAACGTGTACATCGTTGTCTGCCAGATATTCCCAGAGGTCAACCACATTGCCCTGATAGGCGATTGAGACTGCCTCGCCGGCCTGACGGGCCTTGCGGACACGCTCAAGCAGCGCGGGCAGATCCGTATACACTTCATCAACCCATCCCTGGCAGTGACGCTTGCTGACCGCCGCAGGGTTTATCTCTGCGATGACGCTAACCACTCCGGCAATATTTCCGGCTTTGGGCTGTGCGCCTGACATTCCTCCCAGTCCCGATGACACAAACAGCATACCTTTGAGGTCTTTACGGTCCGCAGACATATGGCGGCGTCCGGCGTTGAGAACTGTTATGGTGGTGCCGTGGACAATGCCTTGCGGACCGATGTACATGTATGAACCCGCGGTCATCTGTCCGTATTGGGACACTCCCAGGGCATTGAGGCGCTCCCAGTCATCGGGAGCGGAATGGTTGGGAATGACCATGCCGTTGGTGACAACCACGCGTGGAGCGCCGGGATGTGACGGGAACAGTCCCAATGGATGTCCTGAGTACATGACAAGTGTCTGGTTGTCAGTCATCTCACTCAGGTAGCGCATGGTGAGCAGATATTGCGCCCAGTTCTGGAAAACGGCGCCGTTGCCTCCGTAGGTGATAAGCTCATGGGGATGCTGGGCCACCTGGGGATCAAGATTATTCTGGATCATGAGCATTATGGCGGCTGCCTGAGGACTCTTTGCGGGGTACCGGTCTATAGGCCGCGCATACATGTCATAGACGGGCCGGTAGCGGTACATGTATATGCGTCCGTAGCGGCGCAGCTCATCGGCAAACTCCGGAGCAAGGGCCGCGTGCTGTTCGGGTGGAAAATAGCGCAGGGCGTTGCGGAGTGCCAGTTTCTCTTCCTCGGGGCTGAGAATCTTCTTGCGGCGCGGTGCGTGGTTGACAGTGGTGTCATAAGGGCGCGCCTGAGGGATGTCGCGGGGAATGCCGGCGCGTATGGCATCCTGAAATTCTCTGAGGGTCATAACTGCTCTTTTATTGTGTCCATAATCAGCTGTTCACGCTCTTTGGCGGCTCCGGCAATGGCTGAGGCTTGATCCATAAGCGCCTGTGCAGTAGTGGTGTCAGCAAGCTGACGGGCGTTTATGCGCACGTTCAGCTCAGCTGCGAGCACGGCGGCACGGGCGGCAAGCGCTCCTGTACCGGCATCGCTTACTGATGCGGGATTGCCTTGCTCAACCATAGCCTGACAGAGGTCAAAGCATTCATATGCCGCCTGCATGGTGCGCAGAGGCACCTGCGAGGCATAGAGTGTGGCGGCTTCAAGTGCTGCTGCCCGCGCTTTTTTCTCGGCCTCGGTGTTCTTGGGCATCTGTATGACCGCCATGATGCGGTTGAAGGATGCGGTGTCCTCATCTGTCAGTTCAAGAAGCTGCTGCATCAGTTGCTGGCCGCGGTCGGCATAGTCGGAGAAAGTTTCCCAGCGGTCATCCCAACCGGCTTTGTGTGATGAGAGGTTAGCCACCATTGTTGCCAGTGCGGCGGCAAGCGCGCCCATGTAGGCGGCTACGGAGCCGCCGCCCGGAGCCGGACTTTCAGAGGCTGTCTCCTCGGCAAAGGCACGGGCTGTCATCTCAACAAGCTTATGGCTGTCTTTAGGAGCGATGACATATTCAATGATTTTTTCAGCGGGGTTGAAAGGTGCCAGTTCATCAAGGCCCATGGATTTTATGGCCATGCGGATCAGCTCAGCCTCCGGCAGTCCTGTTGACCGTTGCTGTTTGTGCAGGAAATAGCGCCCGGCCTCCATAATGGCCCGTTTGGGTACCAGCCCTACAATCTCTGCACCGGTCACTCTCACTCCGCGTGCGGCGGCGGCACGGCACACCTCGTCGAAAGCAACATGAAGCGGAGTGCGGTTTATGTCTGTGATGTTCATTGATACCTGTGCGATGCCGTATTCATCAATATACCATCCTATGGCTTTTGTGCCGGGGAGAGTGCCCGGAAGCATGATCACATTGCCGTTGCTGTCCTTGATGGGTTTGCCGTTGGGCTTGCCGCCCTCGCGCTTGGGGCGTCCTTTCTCGCGCACATCGAAGGCTATGGCGTTTGCGCGCCGTGTGCTGGTGCTGTTGAGGTTGAAGTTCACGGCAATGAGAAAATCACGTGCTCCGACAGCTGTGGCGCCGGTGCGTGCAATGCGCTCGTCAAAGGGACGGTCGCCGAAGTCGGGAGCCTCGTCAGGGTCGCACATGCGCTCGGGTAGAGCTTCATATTCGCCTTTGCGGCAAACGGCAAGATTGCGGCGTTCCGGGCGTTTTGCGGCAGCCTCGTAGCAGTAGGTGGGAATGTAAAGCTCATCGGAGATGCGTCCGGCAAGTTTGCGGGCCATCTGTGCGCATTCCTCAAGGGTGACTCCGGCCACGGGTATCAGTGGCAGTACATCTGTGGCTCCCATGCGTGGATGGGCGCCGTGATGCAGGTTCATGTCTATGAGTTCGGCGGCGCGTCGCACGCCACGGAAAGCGGCCTCGCAAACGTCATCAGGCTCGCCTACAAAGGTCACGACAGTGCGGTTGGTGGCTTCGCCGGGGTCAACGTCAAGCAGACGTATGCCTTTCACGCTCTCTATGGCGTCTGTTATGGCTTTGATGACCTGTTTGTTGCGTCCTTCGCTGAAATTGGGGACGCATTCTATGATTTTCTTTTCCATGGAGTTGTAATATTAAGGTGACGGGGAGAAAGTGAAAAACAGTGTGCAGGCACAGTGTGTTATGTGCCTGCACACGGTGTGGGTCAGAGTTCAAGATCGGCGTTCACCACCTCATGCCAGGGCAGTCCCTGCAGCGGCAGCTGTGCCATGAACGGATCGGGATCAAATTCCTCCACATTGTGGACTCCCGGGGTTGTCCATTTGCCCGTCAGGAACATCATGGCGCCGATCATGGCCGGTACGCCCGTGGTGTAGCTTACGGCCTGCATTCCGGTCTCGTTGTAGGCGGCTTCATGGCTGCAGTTGTTGTAGATGTAGTAGGTGAGCGGATTGCCATCCTTGCCCAGTCCGGCTATGCGGCATCCTATGGATGTCTCGCCATGGTAGTTCTTGCCCAGATCCTGGGGGTTGGGGAGCACGGCTTTGAGGAACTGCAGGGGCACTATTTTCTGGCCGTTGTAGTCAATCTCGTCAATGCGAGCCATGCCGATGTCCTGAATGACGCGCAGGTGTGTGAGGTATTCCTGGCCGAATGTCATCCAGAAACGTGCGCGTTTCAGTGTGGGGTAGTTCTGTACAAGGCTCTCCAGTTCTTCGTGGTAGAGCAGGTATGACTCGCGCGGGCCGATGTTGGGATAGTTAAGTGTGCGGTGATGCTCAAGCGGCTCTGTGACAACCCATTCGCCGTCCTGATAGTAGCGTCCGTTCTGGGTTATCTCGCGGATGTTTATCTCCGGGTTGAAGTTGGTTGCAAAGGCTTTACCGTGGTTGCCGGCGTTGCAATCCACAATGTCAAGGGTCTGCATCTCGGAGAACCAGTGTTTGGCGGCATATGCGGTGAAGACGCCTGACACTCCGGGGTCAAATCCGCAACCCAGGATGGCTGTCAGACCGGCTTTCTCAAAACGCTCACGATAGGCCCACTGCCAGGAATATTCGAAATGGGCCACGTCTTTGGGCTCATAGTTGGCGGTGTCAAGATAGTTGACGCCGCATTTCAGGCATGCCTCCATTATGGTGAGGTCCTGATAGGGAAGAGCCACGTTTATGACCATGTCCGGGCGGTGACGCTCAAAAAGTTCCACAAGCCGGTCAACGCTGTCAGCATCAACGCTGTCAGTGGTCACCCAGGGCTGATTTATTGCGGCAGCCACGGCATCGCATTTTGAACGTGTCCGCGAGGCTATGACTATCTCGCTGAACACGTCGTGGTTTTGGGCGCATTTGTGAGCAACGACGGTGCCCACGCCGCCTGCTCCGATGATGATTACTTTTGACATTGTATCTGTTTATCTATGTTGTTTGTCAGTTATATTGCCATGCGTGGTTCCATATATCTGTCACGCACGTTTTTTCTGCAGGGATATGCATATGAAAGTGAATATTCCGAGAAGGATCAGCAACAGTGTCTGCGAACCCATGACGAGGTTGGCGAATGCCGTTGCCGGCGCTTTTGGCAGGAAATATAGTCCCAGCGCGAAGATCACAGCCCATTGCCAGGGGCCGATGCCTCCCTGTGAGGGAACGCCCATTGACAGGCTTGACAGCACGAAGGTGACCAATACGGCCATAATTCCATAGTTGTGCACTATGTCGGCGGTGAAGTCAAATGCGAAAAACGCCACATAGAGCTGCAGGAAATAGCATCCCCAGATGCAGCATGTCAGCAGCAGCCATCTCCCTTTGCCTTTCATTTTCACGATTACGGCAAAGCCTTGCCATATTCCTTTTGCAAAGTCCTGAATCTTGCAGACCAGACGGTTTGAGGTGTGCCACCTGAAGAACATCACTATCAGGGCGATGAATACCACTATGCCGACCCACAGCCACGGTGATGATGCCAATGCCGTCCATTTCTGATATGAGTCGCTGTTTTCGCCAAGGTAGACGGACAGTTCACGTGTTGCCAGCAGGAAGGTGACAAGGGTCATTAGGGCTACTGTGACGGTGTCGGCCAGACGGTCGGCGACCATTGAGCCGAAAACTGTTGAGAATGGCGCATCCTGTCGCCGGGCTATGTAGCCTGAACGCCACAGTTCGCCCAGGCGTGGCAGCACAAGGTTCACGGCATATGTCCCGAAGATGCTCAGCACCAGTGCGAACAGCGGGGGACGTATGCCCAGTGCCGCAAGCTGTATGCGCCAGCGCATGGCACGGAATATGTGTGAGAATATGCTGATAGCCAGTGCAAGGCCTATCCAACGCCAGTCACATTGCTCACGGATGGTGGTCATCATTTCGTCAAAGTCCACGTCCTTGAAGAGCAACCGGCAGAGGAGTACGGACACAAACAGCGGTATACCGTATTTGAGCAGGTAGCCGAGCCATTTGCGTATGGCCGGGGTGGAACTGTCTTTTTTATTCTGGTCAGTTGCCATGATGATACCGGATCGCTGTGATGTTATTTAACTTCTATGACTTTCAGCCGGTCACCCTGCTCGTTGACAATGCTGCGGAAGTAGCGTTCGTTGTATCCGCCAAACACCGGTGAGGCACAGTCACCTTCCGGAGTACGGACAAAGGTGCCGTCCTCGTTCTGTTTTTTGATGTTGCCGTCAAGAAATTTGACAAGCAGCATGTCACCGAGTGTTTTGTAGTCTTTGGTGGCTTTCTCGGCCCAGGTGTCGCTGATGGCGGCAAGGTGTGTCCGCGCATCGGAGTCACTCATTGCTCCGATTGTCTTTTCGGCTTCACTGACTGCCTGTTCTATGCTGTTCTCCAGACCAGACTGCACGCGGCGTATGTCCGGAATCATCTGTGAATATCGGTTGTATGCCTGATTGGCAACGTAGTTGTTCACCCAGAAGTTGGCGTCCCAGCTGAGTGTGAGCATGTCACCGTTGCCGTGCCTCAGCTGGTAGGGCACGTTTTCTGTGGAGTTGAATATTGGCAGGTAGACGCATGTGTTGGCGTCATCGGTGCCGAACCATAGTATGCCTTTCATGGCGTCATGGCGGCTGCGGTTCATGTCTGCCACAAAAGAGAAGCCTGTCTGTTGCGTGGCTATGGCGCGCTCATGGGTGTATTCCACGCTGTCAACCTTGTATGACATGGGACGCCAGCGGTAGGGCACGTCGAACGGCCCGGCGCCTATGTCTTTTGTCATGTCGAGGGGAGTGTCTTCAAAATGGTCACGCATCATCCATTTGAGGTCTGTGGCGGTGAGCGCTTTCTCGGGCTTAACCCACAGTGGCATCACCTCTCCTTCGCCACGAAGAATCCAGGGGAGGTATGCGTCCATTGTCCCTTTGGGGGCAAAGCGGTTGAAGTAGGACCATACGCGGGCATCGCAGCCACGCAACGCACCCATGTCATACACGGCATATGCGCGACTGAAATCAAAGTCTTTGTCTTTGCCGCTGAAGTATCCCTGCTTGCGTGCAAAGTCAATGACGTCTTTGCTGTAAAGGGTGTTGGGGTCTTTGAGGGGGAATGTGTGTATGCGCGCATGGTTGGCGTGGCCGCTGATGTAGCCGTCGGGCACACGGCGTGCCACCCACACGGCTCCGGGATCTGTTTTTCCTTTGCCAATCATTTCCATTATCCACACTTCATCGGGGTCGGCGATAGAAAAACTCTCGCCCTCTGATGCGTAGCCGTATTTGTCAACAAGGCCGGTCATCACGTCAATGGCCTCTCGAGCCGTGCGTGCGCGCTGGAGTGTGATGTATATCAATGAGCCGTAGTCAATTTTGCCTGAGCCGGCCAGTTCGTGGCGTCCGCCCCAGGTGCTCTCTGCGATGGTCAGGCCATGCTCGTTCATGTTTCCGATTGTGGCGTATGTATGCGCCACCTCGGGAATCTCTCCCAGAGGGCGATGTGTGTCCCATTCTATGACGGGGCGCATCGCTCCGGCGGGATGGTCGGCTGCCGGCTGGTTGTAGAGTTCGCCATAGAGCACATGGCTGTCAGCGGCATAGGTTATCATTGAGCTTCCGGTGGCGGTGGCTCCGGGAGTGGCTATCAGGCTTGTGCATCCCTGTGCGTGGGGTGCGACGGCTATTGCTGCCGTGAGGGCGGTTGCGAGGGTGATTATTGCTATTCTCATTCTTTATTCTATATTCTATGTGGTATTCAAGGTGATTACTATGTTATGTTTGGCGTCCACATTGCGGTTGCACCGGTTGCCTCATTTGCGCATCAGAAAACGCAGGCATGCCCAGCCGCCAAGAATCTGGAAGCATATGCCGGGAAGACCCATGCGGAAATCCTGAAGTGCGGTGGCGAGGCTTCCTGTCATCAGCCATTCAAAGGCTGTACCGGTAATCTGGTATGTGAGTACAACGGCTGTCAGCGCCGGGAGTGTCACTTTGCCGTAGCGTGAGGCTGCATATGCGGCTGCGCCGGCAAGGATTGACGATTTGAGCATTATTGCGGGCAGCATAGCGCTTCCGGGCATTCCGAAAAGGGCAAAGTTGACCAGTGGCGAGGCCACGGCTGTCAGCAGTCCGGTGCGCCAGCCGTATTTATATGCGGCAATGAGCGTGAAGAAGTATATGGGCAGCCATATCAGTCCGCCCTGAGGCATGAGGTGTACCAGCTGCGGCACAACGATGTTGCCGATGATAAAGGCCGCTGCTGCAAGATAAGTGCGGATGTCTGTATAACTGAATGAATAGAGTTTTACTGTTGTCTGCATTTTCCTATTTGTTTTGTTGTCTGTTTATGAATTCACTGATCAGAGGGAGGCATTGGGCCGGTGTTGTGCAGCGGGCGCAAAGTTTCTCAACGGGGCAGATGTCATCGCCGCGGCGGTTGATGATGTTGGGCACGACTGTGCCGTATGTCACCGGTATGTGTGCCTGCGTGAGCATTTCAAGGGCCGGGCGGCTGATGGTGTGGGCGTATACTGTTGCAACACCTCCGGCGGCCAGCAGGGCGGCTGCTCCTTTGCCAACCACTTTGTCTGCCACGGCGGCGCCTGCAAGCAGCGCGGGCGATGTGTTCAGCAGCCGGTACAGGTCCGAGACTCCGCGTCCGTGAAACTCTGTGGCGTTTCCGTTGTTCCACAGCACAAGAGAGCACCCGCTTTCAAGAAGCAGTTCTCTGAGTTTTTCCATGCCGGGAGTCTCTGTCATCTTTGGGATAATGATTGTTCTTTTGTTCCTAATTGCAAAAATACACATTATTTGTTTATCTGCAAAACGTACGGAGACGCTGTGGTCCGATTCTGCAAAAGGAAAGCCGCCCCGGCACGTGTATATGTCGGAGCGGCGGTGGGTATGTCAGTGCGTTGTGCCCGCGTTGCGGGCGGTGACGCCTCTGAGTGCTGCGGGTTTATTTGCCTGAAAGTTTCTCTTTCAGGGCAGCCAGTGCCTCAAGGTCACCGAGTGTGGTTTTCTCAAGGGGCTGGTTGAGTGCTGCGGGAGCTTCCTCGGCGGCTTTGGGAGCGCGGGGAGCGCGTGCGGCACGACGCTCTTTTGCTTTTTCAGCGCGAGCCTCATCTTCAAATATGCGGCTGTGGCTGAGAATGATGCGTTTTGCGTCTTTGTTGAACTCAATTACCTTGAAGTTGAGTTTCTCGTCAACTTTGGCCTGTGAGCCGTCTTCTTTGACAAGGTGTTTGGGTGTTGCGAAGCCTTCAACGCCATAGGGGAGGGCTACGACAGCGCCTTTGTCAAAGAGTTCCACGATGGTGCCTTCATGAACGGAACCGACGGTGAACACTGTCTCGAACACGTCCCAGGGATTTTCCTCGAGCTGTTTGTGGCCGAGGCTGAGGCGACGGTTGTCCTTGTCAATTGCAAGCACTTCAACGTCAATGTCAGCACCGATCTGTGTGAACTCGCTGGGGTGCTTGATTTTCTTGGTCCATGAGAGGTCTGAGATGTGGATGAGGCCGTCAACGCCTTCTTCAATCTCTACAAATACGCCGAAGTTGGTGAAGTTGCGCACTTTTGCGGTGTGGCGGCTTCCGAGGGGGTATTTGGTCTCGATGTTCTCCCAGGGGTCGTTCTTGAGCTGTTTGATGCCGAGGCTCATCTTGCGGTCCTCGCGGTCAAGAGTCAGGATAACGGCTTCAACTTCGTCGCCTACTTTCATGAACTCCTGTGCTGAACGCAGGTGCTGGCTCCATGACATCTCGCTGACGTGGATAAGTCCTTCCACACCGGGGGCAATCTCGAGGAATGCGCCGTAGTCAGCCATGACAACGACTTTACCTTTTACTATGTCACCGACCTTGAGATCTGCGTCAAGTGCATCCCAGGGATGGGGCTTGAGCTGTTTGAGACCGAGGGCGATGCGTTTTTTCTCATCGTCGAAGTCAAGGATAACCACGTTGAGTTTCTGGTCAAGCTCAACAACTTCGCTGGGATGGTTGACACGTCCCCATGAGAGGTCTGTGATGTGGATAAGTCCGTCTACGCCGCCAAGGTCGATGAACACACCATAGGTTGTGATGTTCTTGACGGTGCCTTCCAGAACCTGTCCTTTCTCCAGTTTGGAGATGATTTCTTTTTTCTGTGCCTCAAGCTCTGCTTCGATGAGTGCTTTGTGTGAAACGACAACGTTCTTGAACTCTTCGTTGATCTTGACAACTTTGAATTCCATTGTCTTGCCCACAAACACATCGTAGTCACGGATGGGTTTGACGTCGATCTGTGAGCCGGGCAGGAAGGCCTCGATGCCGAACACGTCAACGATCATACCGCCTTTGGTGCGGCATTTGATGAAGCCTTTGATTACTTCGTCGTTGGCGAGGGCTTCATTGATGCGCTCCCATGCGCGTGCGGCGCGTGCCTTGCGGTGTGAGAGGATCAGCTGGCCTTTTTTGTCTTCCTGGTTTTCAATGAATACTTCCACAACGTCACCCACTTTGATGTCGGGGTTGTAGCGGAATTCGTTCATCGGGATGATGCCGTCGCTCTTGTAGCCGATGTTAACCACAGCCTCACGCTTGTTGAGGGCGATGATGGTACCTTCGATTACGTCTTTGTTCTTGATTGTGTTGAGCGATTCATCATAGGTGCGGGTGAGTTCTTCGCGTGATTTCTCACCGGCGCTTTCGCCTTTTTCGTAGGCATCCCAGTCAAAATCTTCGACCGGGCTGTTTTTAAGTTCTGTCATTAAAATTAGTTAATAAAAATGTTAATTGAATCTCCGGTTTGCGGTCGTTCGCGGGCACCGGGCGGTTCCTTTTGACAGAGGTGGAGCCGGAGGTGCCGCGGGCAGTCCGCATTTTGCGCCGCAAAGTTACGCATAATTTTCTAATTTTCAAATACCTTTGCAGAAATTTTACGGTGGCTGATTTTTTCTTTGATGATGTCTTTTATGCGCTCAACAAGTTCCCGGAATGTGACGGCGTCCGCGCTCCTGAACAGCTCCTGGGGCACGGAGAGTGAATAGCTGCCGCCTATGTGGGGACGCTCTTTTGTGTCCTGCACGCTGCTCAGGCACCACCGGCTGCGTTGCCCTATGTCATTGAGGACTTTGGTGTGGCCAAGGCATGTCTGTATGTCGGCATATTCGCGCTCGCCGATATCGGAGGTGTTTTTCCAGGTCATATCCACAAAGCAGAGTGAATAGCAGTCGCTGTGATCAACGGCGGTGCGGAACTGCAGGGGACTCATCTCAACGACATCGCTTGTGCTCCAGCGTGATTTCACTTCTATGTAGTATATGTCCTCGCCGTCGAGGGTGACAACGTAATCCTGACCGCCCTGCCGGTCGCAGATTTTCAGACCAATCCTGTCATTATCAATGGTGCCTTTGAGTTCGTCAAGCAATATGCTTTCAGCATAATCTCCGAGTTCTTTGATGAAGCAGTCGTGCCGCTGCTGATATTGCTCCTGTGCAATGACTTTCCGGCCTTCTTCTATAATTCTGTCCATGAGGTCATTGGTGGCCAGGCGGGCAAGAGTGTCCAATCTCTTCTCGTCGGTTTTCATGAGGGCATAGACGTTGGCGCGGTGTCCCGGATTTTTTATGCGTGACAGGAATATCTGTGCTTTGTTGTCATTGATGTTTGAGAACCAGTATTTCCATATGTCCTCACCTTTGTCTATATGGCCTATTATGTCAATGGTGACTCCGGGGGTATAATCTTTTTCCTTGAGCGCCTCATCTATGCTGTTGGCTATGGTCTTGGCTTTTTCCACGGCGAAAGGCTGGAAGGGGGCAAAAGCGGCATCCACCCATGTGCGGCGTTTGTCAACTCCGGTCACTTCAAGGCAGCACCGGCACAGATCCCGGATGTCATTGTCAGTGAACGGATGTGCCGCGTCCTGTTCAAGAATGTATAGCTCGGAAGATTTGCACAGTTGGACGTTTCGGTTGGGAAAAATGGTGTAGTCAGGCATTATTTTTGTCTGATAGGATGTTGGACGCTCGGTGTCGCTCAGTGACGTCAGCAGGTTCAGCAGGTAGCTCCGGTTCTCTTCATTGTCCATCCACCGGCTGTCATGGTCCGCCTCTGTCTGGATGCGCCTGAATTCATATTTCACCAGCCAATCAAAGACGGTTTTATAGAGCAGCTGTTCCTTGTCTACATCGCCAAGATGCGGCACGTGCAGAGCATTGAAAGGCACTTCGGGATAATGGCCGCAGATGACCTGCATGGCTTTGTAGCGGTCGTTTTTGACCGGATTGGCGGTGGGAAACGTGAGGCAGAAACGGAGGACGTCAGACAAGATGCCGCTGTAGGGATGTGCCGAATGTTCCTGACTGTCGACGAATGTGCCAAGTGCGGTTTTGAGATCGTCACGGCTGATTGTGGCAAACTCATGGAGTGCGGCGAAATCCTCATCTACAAGCATTGATGTGAATTCAGGAACAAGGGGACGGCATACCTTGTACAGGTCCGGGGTGATCACGGCACCATCCCTGAGGGCGGAGGAGGAATATAGCTTCCCCTCGCGGTTGGGGATGATGGCTTTTGTGTTGAAGTAGGCTGTCTGGCCGCTGTCACGGAGGTATAAAAGGAATTCTTTCAGTCGTGCTTTGTCATGCATGGCAGTTATGCTGCCGACAATGTCCTCTATGGTGATGAACCACCCGGCATTGTCCGGGTTCCACCGGTGTATGATCTCAGACCACTCCAGCACTTCATGCCTGGCAGGCATCGGTGCCACGGCGGAGGCGAATTCATAGACAACGTCAAGGTAGCGGATATTGCCGTCCTGACGGAGGAACTCGGTGATTGTATGGTCCGGCACACGGATGTGGCCGGGTCCGTCGATGCTGACATGGGCGCCGTCTGTGCCGATGAGCGGGAGCGTGCGGAAAACTTCCACCCACGCTTTGTGCCGCTCTTCCAGAAATTCTATGGTGCGGTCATTTCGAACGGCCATGTCAAAGCCTATCGGTGCCAGATGGATGCTGTTCTTTATGGTGCCGGCATGTTCCTTAAGCCATGCAAACAGCATATGGCTCATCTCAGCAAGTACCTGCACATCGGTCTCGGCTTTTGTGCGGTGCTCCGAGTTTCCGTCCGGGAGCACTATGTTGTCTCTTGGCTCGGTAGGGAAGAAGCGCTCGGAATGATAGATGTAGTTTATGCTGTTTATCTCTGTGCCCAGCAGGGGAAAGAAGATGAACAATCTTGGCACATTTCCAATCGGCATAGCTTCAGTGGGTGACTTGAGCGGCAGGATGACCATGTCTTTGCCGTCGGCAGACTGGAGATAGTGACAGTCAGTATACTTCCCGTTTTTCCAGATGCGCATCACGTGCAGGCCGGCCTCATCGGGCATGGGCTGCTTGCGGAATGTGACAGAGGTGCCGTCAGTGCCGGTGATGGTGCACTGACGGATGAGCGTGTTGATGGTCATGACATATGGCATCAGGGCGGTTGCCGCCTCAACGCCTTTACGTGCGGCCTCTTGTCGCTCAGGGGTGTCTGTCAGGTAGACAAACTCTGTCCATCCGGCACGCTCAGGGGTGGTCTCCTTGTCAAGTAGACCGTTCACTTCCCTGAGTTGTGACTCCATGGCTTGGCGCATGTCTGAGAGGGTGTCAGCGCTCCGGTCTATGCGGAATTGTTCAAGGGGGACATATATGCCGGGTGCAACTTCATATGAACCGTTTATGTGGAGTATGCGGCCGAACTTGTGTGTGGTCATGAATCCGGTGCCGAACTGTCCTGCTTTCTCGGTGTCGTCTTTTTCCTCGGACGATACTTGTTTTATCAGCGAGCACAGGCTGTCATAGTCAAAATGTTTGCCGTTGTGCGCAAAAAGCAGGGAGTCCGGACGCAGTTCAATGCGTATGTGCACCCCTTTGCGTGGCTCGGCACAGTCACGAGCGTTCTGGACAAGTTCCCAGATTGCACGGTGTGCGGTGTTGTCATCAAACTTGCCGAGTCCCTGCAGAATTTTCAGGCAATGCTGCCGGGTGTCAAGCCTCATGGCTTTGTTGTGGTTCTCGTCGCTGATGGCCCGCTTGGTCTGTTCATCCAGAATCATGACGGTTGTATGTTTCGGTTGTGCCTGAATGTTATGCGTGCCGGTTGTCAGAGGACGTCAGCGAATGTCTTGCGGAGTGCCTCGACGGCGTCTGTCTTCTCCCAGGGGAAAAGGTGTACGGTTTTCTGTACTTCATGGCCGTCAATGAGGAATGTCTTGATGGCAGTGCGCGGTATGCGGCCCACGTGTCCGTAGGCGGCTGTCTCCTCATAGATGGGCGTGCGCAGGCTGAAACGCTGTTCAATGGCATAGGGGCGCAGGTCAAACTCGGGCATTGCGGCGATGCGCTGTGAGATAACGGTATCTGAGGCTTTGATGTGCGATGTCCCGTAGGTGTCTATATGCAGACTCACCGGCTGTGCCTCGCCGATTGCGTAGGCCACCTGCACAAGGACGCGGTCAGCCAGACCGGCGGCAACGATGTTCTTGGCTATATGGCGTGCGGCATAGGCGGCTGAGCGGTCAACCTTGCTGGGGTCTTTTCCGGAGAAGGCACCTCCGCCGTGGGCGCCGTGGCCGCCATAGGTGTCAACAATGATCTTGCGGCCGGTGAGTCCGGTGTCACCGTGGGGACCTCCTATGATGAATTTGCCGGTGGGATTGACCATCAGGATATATTCTTCGTCAAGAAGGTGGCGCAACTGGGCGGGCATCTTGGCGCGCACGCGCGGAATGAGGATCTGGCGCACATCGCGGCGGATGACTTCCTGCATGCGTTCCTCGGCTTCTTTTTCGCTTATGCCATCGGTGGGCCTGATGAATTCATCGTGCTGGGTGGAGACAACTATGGTGTGGACGCGCACGGGGTTGTGGTTTTCATCATACTCAACGGTGACCTGACTCTTTGAGTCGGGACGCAGATAGGTCATGTCCACGCCTTCGCGGCGTATCTCGGCAAGTTCACGCACCAGCGCATGGCTCAACGCAAGGGAGAGGGGGATCAGGAGCGGGGTCTCGTTGCATGCGTAACCGAACATCATGCCCTGGTCACCGGCGCCCTGAAGTTCACGGTCCTGACGCTCAACGCCCTGGTTGATGTCACCGCTCTGTTCATGTACGGCGCTGAAGATGCCGCAGCTGTGAGCGTCAAACTGCAGTTCGGAGCGGTTGTAGCCGATGCGGTCTATGACGCGCCGTGCCACGCCCTGAAGGTCTATGTATGCGTTGCTTTTCACTTCGCCGGCAATGACAACCTGACCGGTGGTGACAAGTGTCTCGCAGGCCACTTTGCTTTCGGGGTCACGGGCAAGAAATTCGTCAACTACGGCGTCGCTGATCTGGTCGGCAACTTTGTCGGGATGTCCTTCCGAGACGGACTCGGATGTAAACAGATAGTTCATTTTATTGTTTAGTTTTTGGTTTTGCGATGTTTGTTGTTGTCGATGCATATACACACTCCGCGGCAACCTGTGGGATTTGGCTGCCGCGGTGTATTATTGTGCGCGTTTTTTATGATGCGTAGGTGCGGAATTGCAGTTTTAGCATTTTTTTGAGGTGGTTGCAAGCAGCCAAATTTGTCCACCCGGTGCCGGAGGTGTGCTCCGGTGTCACCGATTTTTCGTCTGCAAAGTTAGTGCATTTGTTTTAACTGTGCAAATAAGAAATTGTCATAATCTGATTTTTGCCGTGTGCCATGAACCTGCCGCAAGGGCATGGATCACGTAGATGCCGTGCATGTCGGGAAAGGTCAGGGCTGCTGTGTTGTGCCCGCGGGCAATCAGTCGCCCATCAATGGAGTAGGCTTCGAGGCGGTCTGCGGTAAAGGGTATGGTCGCGGTGTTGCCGTCAAGGGTTACGTGCAGGGGTGTGTCTGCCGTGATGTCACCGGTGCTGATGTTGTCAACAGAGGCGCTGTAGGCGTTGTAGATGGTGTTGAGGGCTGTCAGTGTGTAGGTGTAGGTGCCTGTGCGAGGCGATGAGGGCACGATGCTGATGTCCTTGAGGGTCATGGGGTAGGCATCGATAGCTGTTATGTCTGTCACTTCGCTGAGGGGTATGGTGGCGCGGTAAAGACCGTCGGCGCCGGTCTGTGGCTGGAGTGTGATGTTGACAACTCTTTTTATGTCTGATGGTATGATGCCCACGATGAGGGTCTTGATTGCGTGGCCTTTTGTGTCAATGGCAAGTTCAAGGGCGTCGGGACGTGAGTAGAGGCGCACATCTTTGTTTATCTGCAGGCGTGTGGCACGTGAACTGCTGATGGTGAAGTTTATGTCGGCTATGCCGTCGGCGGATGCTGCGGTGGCTGATCCGTTTTTTATTCCTGTGCCTGCCACATTCCAGCCCTCGGCTTCAAATCCGTTTGTGAAAGCGGGCATTGACGCTGCCTTGGGGCATTCAACAGTGACGTTCACGGTGACCGGGTCATCGGCTGCGCTGAGGGTGCCTGTGATTGTGGCTGTGCCGTCGGCATGTCCGCTGACGTTGCCTTCGCGGTCAATGTCGGCCACGTGGCTGTTGTCTGTAGCCCAGCTATATGCCATAGGTGCCACCGGCATTGGTTTGCCCAGAACCATGGCCTGCATCTCCACCTGCCAGGGATGGATGTTGTCCATGAGTATGTCAGTGACGCGCGCCACTGCCGGGGTTGTGTTGTCTATGGTCACGGGGATGGTTGCTGTCATGTCTCCTTTTGTTACGGTGAGGGCATGGGTGCCACTGCCTGATGCGGTGAGTGTGTGACCGTCGGCGGAGATGACGCCAAGAGCCTCAGGGGCGGAGAGAGTGAAGCCGTCAATGTCAGTGTCCACAAGCTGGCCGTACTGATTGTATCCGTAGATGACGGGGGTATATTGTCCATTGAGGGGCAGCACTATTGCGGGCATATCGAAACGTAGTGATGCCACTGTCTTGTCAGCAGGTGCGTCAAGCACTATATAGAGGCCGTTGCCCACGGCGCGTTCCGAGCCGTCGCGCAGGTGATTGGTTATGCCGTGGCTGTGTGTCCATATTGCGGTTGAGCCTCCGCCGTCAAGGTCAAGGGCATCCCAGCATCCCAATGCGCGCATCAGGTCGGCACCTTCATAGTATGAAATGCCTGAGGAGGTGGGGATGCTGCCGTCAACGGCGCACATCACCATGTGGCTGCGGTCTTTTGAGTAGCCGGTCAATGAGCGTGAATAGAGTGCGGAGGGTGTGTTTATCCATCGTAGTGCCGTGGTTGTCACTTCGTTTTCCTTGAGAATGCGCACGTCTCCGCCTACAACCTCGCTGATGTCAGGCTTTATTGCTCCGAAAGCGGGAAGGGAGCATTCCACTTCAAAACAGATCTCGTCACCGGGCGCCAGAGCGGAAAGGGCGTCGTGGCCACCACCGCTGAATGACGGTCCCATTGAGATGACCAGTCCGTTTTTTGGGATGGCACTGTTGCCGCCGTTGCGCCATGCTTTGTCAACAATAAATTTCACGGGACGGTTGACGGCCCATGTCTCTCCGTCGGCCAGTCGCAGCACAAGCTCTTTGCCGTTTGCGGAGGTCTCTGTATAGCCGCCGGCATAAGAGTTGTAGACGGTCAGGCTGCCGTCACCGCGGGGAAAGTTGATCGCTTCAGCCTCTGCCACTGCTGTCTTGCCGTCGGAGGCCAGAATTCTGTACCGGAGGTCTGTGGCGTCTATGTACATATAGCCGCTGCGGTCCACAATCAGCGCGTTCTCGCGGCTGACTTTGTCTATGATGTCAGGGGCGGCGATCATTCCGTCAGTGACGCAACTCATATTGGGATATCCGAGTATGGCGTTGCCCAGAGGATGGTTTGCCGTGAATCCGGAGGTTATGAAGAAGTCTCCGTTTATGCCGGCAAGATACTGTCGTGTGGCGGTGGTTTTTCTTTTGGCCATGTCAGTCATGCGCTCGGCTGTGTGGCATGAGTCGTGACCGATCTCCACTTTTGCGCGCAGAAGCGGGGATGCTGTCCTGTCCATATCCACTACATAGGCATGGAAGCGGCGCGAACCTGCCGCGAATGACAGGTGTGTATGTGTCACTCCCGGGCCTATATAATAATGTGCCAGTGTGTCAACTGTGAAAACCGTGCCTTGTAGGTTGGCGGTGCCGGTGGCTCCGGCGCCCGTTGTGAGGACGCCGGCAGCCGCGGCTATAAGGAGAAATTTTTTCATGGTCTGGAATTTTTATAGTTTTTGTTCAGGTGTTTCCGCGTTGCCGGGCGGTGTTGACGTCATTGGCGAATGTGCCCGGAAGGTGTCAGCGGCGACGTTTTGCGTTCTGACGTGCTTGCTCGCGCATGAGTGCTTCCTGTTTTTTCTGGGCTGCCTCGAGACGTGCCATGAATCCTGATTTCTTGCGGGTTTTCTTGGCGTTCTCAAGCATCTGCGCACGCACTTTCTTCTCATTTATGAAGTAGCGGAAGGCATATGTCTGGATGATTGTTATGAGCAGCGATGTGAAGTAGTAGTATGACAGGCCGGCCGCGTAGTCGTTGAAGAAGAACAGGAACATCACGGGCATCAGATACATCATCCATTTCATTGCAGGCATAGTGGAACTTGTGGGCTGGTTCTGCATGTTGATGCGGGTGTATATGATGTTGACGGCTGTCATGAGCAGACAGAACAGGCTGAGTTTGTTGCCCAGGAAGGGGATTGAGAAGGGCAGCGTGAAGATGTAGTCAGGAGCGGAGAGGTCATGCACCCAGAGGAATGATTGTCCGCGCAGTTCTATGGCCGAGGGGAAGAATGAGAACATGGCTATGAGCACGGGCATCTGCAGCAGCATGGGCAGGCATCCCGAGAAGGGCGATGCTCCGGCTTTTGAATAGAGTTTCATTGTTTCCTGCTGGCGTTTTATGGCGTTTTCCTTGCCGGGGAGTTTCTCGTTGATTTCCTTGATTTCCGGGGCAAGCACGCGCATTTTTGCCTGTGACATGTAGCTCTTGTAGGTGAGCGGGAAGAGGATTATCTTTATGAACAGTGTCAGCAGGAGGATGATTATGCCGTAGTTGCTGATGAATCCGCTCAGGAATGTGAACACGGGGATGACGATGAACCGGTTTATCCAGCCGAATATGCCCCATCCCACCTGTACAAGTTTGTTTAGCTGAAGGTCTTTGTCGTTGTCGGGGGCATAGGCGGTGAGGGTATCGTCAAGGTCAGACAGCAGAGGGTAGTCATTGGGGCCCAGATAGAATACGAACTGTGCCGCATCGGCTTTGTTGCGGTCATATCTGAACTGGGCTTCAAGGCTCATGTCCTTGAGGGTGTTGCCTTCTTTAATGAACACGCTGTTCATGTCGGCGCTGGTGAATGCGTCCTTGCTGATGATGGCTGAGCTGAAGAACTGGTTCTTGAACGCCACCCAGCGGATGAGGCCGTTGTTGACTTTCTGGTTGTCATCGCTGTAGTTGTCAAGGTCCTCGGGGTTCTCGTTGTCCATCTTGTAATATATGCCTGAGAAACGTTCCTCAAAGGTGCGGCCCACTTCGTTGCGCTGCAGTTTCTGCACCCACCGCATTGTGACGGTGTTCTTCATGCCGGGAATGATTTTCTCCACGTTGTTCTGCACAAGGTCCATTTTCACCAGATAGTGCTCCTGATCAATTGTGTAGCGCACGCCCATCATGGCGCCGTCACCGCCGTCAAGTGTCATCATCACGGTTGAGTCTCCCACCTGTTCCATCTTGAAGTTGAGTGGTGCGGTGGCCACGCGCTGTGACGCTGTCTGGAATTCAAAGTTGTATTGGGCTGTCTGACCGTCGAAGAGGCAGATTGGCTCAGGTTTCTCTGTCAGTTCTGTCTTGTATCCGTTCAGGACAACTTTTTCAATCACACCTCCGCGTGAGTTGAATGTCACGCTCATGTTGCCGCGGTTCAGGGTCAGAGTCTTGTCTTCACCGCCAAGATATTTGGAGAGTGTGCCGTAGCGGCTGTAGTTGTCAATGCCGCTGTTGATGATTTTGATGGCTGCATCGCGGGCATAGGCGTTCATGATGCTGTCGTTGCGCATCAGGGCGTCCATTTCCACGGTGCCGTCGGGGAGTGTCACCCGGCCGCCGTATACGCGTGTACCGGCGCTGTCGCTCACACTGATTGTGGCATCGGGGATATGGAGGGTGTGGCATGCAACGCCGGTGGCTGTGGTGTCGGCTGTGCCGTATACACGCACGGCTGTGGCAACACGTTCATTGAAGGTGCTGTCCGCCCACAGGGGTTTTGCGTTGTTTTCCTGGGCCTGTGCGGTCTGTTGCTGCACGGGGGCGTTATTCTTTTCTTCATCGGGGCGGTTGCAGTACATGAATCCCATGAGGAGAGCGCCTATAAGCAGCAGGCCGGTGATAGTGTTCTTGTCCATTTGGAGTATGTGGTGTCGGTTGGTTAGTCTTGTATGTCTGTTGTTTTATCAGTTTTTATCAGCGGGGGTTGGGGCAACGCTGTCTTTATATTCAATCGCTGCTTTTATGAATGACAGGAACAGCGGATGCGGATGGAGCACTGTCGAGGAGTATTCCGGGTGGTACTGTGTGCCTATGTACCAGCGTTTGCCGGGCACTTCAACCACTTCCACAAGGTGTGTCACCGGGTTCTCGCCCACGCAGAGCATGCCGGCTTCCTCAAAGCGGCTGCGGTATGAGTCGTTGAACTCGAAGCGGTGGCGGTGGCGTTCGCTGACGGTTGTTTTGCCGTAGGCAGCCGCGGCTTTCGAGTCTTTACGCAGCACGCAGTCATAGGCGCCCAGACGCATTGTGCCTCCTTTTTCGGTGATGGTTTTCTGCTCTTCCATAAGGTCAATGACGTTGTGGGCGGTGCGGGTGTCTATCTCGGTGGTGTTGGCATCGGCCAGACCCAGAACGTTGCGTGCGTATTCAATGACCATGCACTGCATGCCCAGACATATGCCGAAGGTGGGTATGTCATGCTCGCGGCACCATTTCAGCGCGGCGAACTTGCCGTCAACGCCGCGGTGTCCGAATCCGGGAGCAACAATCACTCCATCAAGCCCTTTCAGTTTCTCCTCAACGTTGCTGTCATCAAGTTTCTCGGAGTGCACATACACCAGCTTGAGGCGCCGGTCATTGTATATTGCGGCCTGGAAAAGGGCTTCGTTGATGCTCTTATAGGCATCCTGAAGTTCCACGTACTTGCCCACAAGACCTATTGTGACCGTTTCGTGCACATTGTGCATGCGCTCCAGGAAATTCATCCAGGGCGCCATATGTGGTTGTCCCCAGGGCTTGGGAACGTTCATTTTGCGCAGCACAATCTCGTCCATGTGCTGCTCATGCATGGCCACGGGCACTGAGTATATGGATGGCACGTCTATTGACTGTATGACGGCATCGGGTGCCACGTTGCAGAACAGCGCTATCTTGCGGCGCATTTCCGGCGAGATGTGTTTCTCTGTGCGCAGCACAAGCAGGTCAGGCTGTATGCCCATCTCCTGGAGTTGTTTCACGGAGTGCTGTGTGGGTTTGGTCTTGAGCTCTTTGGCAGCGGCGATATAGGGCACGTAGGTCAGGTGCACGCACATGGCCGATGATCCCAGTTCCCACCGCAGCTGGCGCACGCTCTCAAGGTAGGGCAGGCTTTCAATGTCACCCACGGTACCGCCGATCTCGGTTATGACAAAGTCAAAGCGGCCTGTGAGGCCCAGGGCTTTCACGTGGCGCTTTATCTCATCCGTTATGTGTGGAATGATCTGGACTGTCTTTCCGAGGTAGGCTCCGGCGCGTTCTTTCTTGATGACGCTCTGGTAGATGCGTCCGGTTGTGACGTTGTTGGCACGTGTTGTCTGGATGTCTGTGAAGCGCTCGTAGTGGCCCAGGTCAAGGTCTGCCTCATGGCCGTCAACGGTCACATAGCATTCGCCGTGCTCATAGGGATTGAGCGTGCCTGGGTCAATGTTGATGTAGGGGTCGAATTTCTGTATGGTAACGTTGTAGCCTCTGGCTTTGAGCAGACATGCCAGCGATGACGAGATTATCCCTTTTCCAAGAGATGAGACCACACCGCCGGTGACAAAGATGTATTTTGTGTCCACGTGGATGAGAAATGTTTGGTTTACAAATAATTATGTTGAACAGTCCCTCCGCAGGCACGCTGATGCCGACGCCGGGACACGGATTCATTCCACAAAGATATGAATTTTCTGTGACACAGCATCCGAATGCCCGAAAAACGTGTTGGCCGCTCATGCGTCAGATTTTCAGACGGAGGCCAGCAACTGCGGCAGCGCTGTGACTGACGGTATGAGTGCAGGATCAGTTGCGGCATCCTCATCGGGAGTCCATCCTTTTCCCTTTATCCATGCTGTGGCGCATCCTATGGACCGTGCCGGCATGATGTCTTTGCGCAGCGAGTCACCCACCACAAGGACCTCATCAGGTTCAAGACCCAGCGCCACCGTTCCCAGCCGGAAGATGCGTGCGTCGGGTTTGCGGACTCCCACAACCGCGCTTTCTATGATGCCGCGGAAGTATTGTCGTATGCCGAATGTGCGCACAACTTCGTCAACGTTGCCGTAGAAGTTGCTGACAAGGACAAGTGGGAAGCGCCCGGCGAGATCAGCCAGTGCAGGTTTCACTTCGTCAATGCAGGCGCGGGCATAGTCGTTGCAGTAGGCCGCGGCGGTCACAGCCGCCGGTTCTATGTCTTTATGCTCTATGAGTTCCAGACGTTCAAGTTCCTGTAGTTCCAGACGTATTTTCTTGAGCATCAGCGCATGGAAATCGTCGCACGGCAGTATGTGGCGTACGCGCGCCAGTTCACGCTCGGCATAGACGTAGCAGTGGCGGAATGTGGGTGTGGCTATGTCCAGACCGGCCCTGCGCCATCCTTGTTCAATTATGTGGCTCCAGTGGTCGCCGCGTGTGTCAAGGGTGCCGCCGTAGTCAAAGATTATGCCGCGTATGGGCTTTTCAGAATTCGTCATTGTCAAGAGCTTGGGTGAGTTTGCGGCATATGCGCTCATGGCGCACCACCATGTATATGAGCAGGCCGTTGAGGACTATGAGTTCAAATGCGAAGTAGAGCCAGGGCATTTTTGCAAAGATGGCCAGAAAGAGCACTATGCACCGCCAGTTGAAAGAGAGAATGTTGGTGTATTTCATCAGCGGCAGTGACAGGCGCCGGAAGTTGTCGCGGAATGTGCGGGGTATTTTTCCATCAGGATAGTGTGTGTGCAGGGCGAAGCGCAGCCGTTGCATGGCCGGGGTCATCTTTTCCTGGTTTACGGTGTATGCAGTGTAGAAGGTCAGCACAAGTTTCTGCCAGAAGTTGTGTTTCCATGTCAGAGCCGAGAGCCTTGCCTCGAGTTTTGAGGAGTTCTCAAGCTCGCTGCCCTCCTCGCCTTTCAGGAAGTAGAGGTGGAACTGGCGGTAGTAGTCAGCCATCGCCGCCTGTTTGGCATGGCACAGGCCGGTGACCACGGCAATGACCCATATCAGCCACGGGTGTTCCATGAAAAAGGCCGATGTCACGTTCTCGCGCAGGCAGATGGCAACATATATGGTCGCGAACCAGAGGTCTCCGGCCATTCCGTCAAGGATGCGGCCTATGCGCGAGTATTGGTGTGTCATGCGCGCCAGTTGGCCGTCGGCGCTGTCAAAGGAGTTTGCCCAGACAAGGAGCACCATTCCCAGCACGTTTATCCACATGTCATTGAAGTAGAAGGCCACGCCGGCGCCTATGCCCAGAAATATCGAGGCGATGGTGATGGCGTTGGGAGTCACTCCGAGCCTGCGGGCCAGACATGCCCACATGTAGCCTATGGGACGGTAGAATGCAAGATCTATATGTTCTTCGGTATCGGCGCTTTTGAGCGTGTCGCGGTATGAGGTCTTGGTGGAGGAGGATGTGTGCTGTGTCTCTGTTTTTGTCATGTCTTTCTTTTACTGCTTGGCTGTATGGGCTTTTATGGCTGCCATGATGCATTTGGCAATGTGAGGCGCAGCCTGGACGCGGCAGGGAGCGAAACTTGGCCAGTCATTGAAGTCAATTATGCTCACTGATCCGTCGTCGGAGACAATGCAGTCTCCCCCGTAGATTTTCACGTCAAGGACCTCCGAGGCTTCGCGGCATATTTCACGCAGATGGTCCTCGTCGAATTTCAGTCCGCGGGCCGGCCCGTTGATGGCCTCGTTGCCATATTTGGAGTGCCCGGCCTCAAGGGGATAGAACCAGTAGAAGAAGTCGGTTCCCTGCACTCCGTAGAATTTTATGAGGTCACCGTCGAGATGACGGTTTATGACGGCACGTTTTATGCCGCGCAGAAAATATTCCTGGAGCACTTCCTGGGCTTCCTGGGGGTGGCGCACAAAGCTCACGTCCTCCTTGTGCATGGCGTGGAAGTCGCCGCGTTTTATCCATGCGCGGTCAAAATCCGCTTTTATCATGGCGTCCACAACAGCCTCGTCGGTGTTGACAATCAGGCTCTCGGGGTAGGGGATGCCTGAGCCTACAAGGATGCGTGTCATGCGTTCACGGGTGCAGTTCTCTATGCCGTAGCCGGAGTTGATGACCAGCACACCGCTGTCCTCAAGGCGTTGCAAGCGTTCTATGGACCGGTTTTCGCGGCACATATTCACTATTATCCGTTCACGGACGTTGTCTGAATCAAGCTGTTCCTCGCTGTAGATGTTCACTTCACAGCCGCGTTTGCGCAGTTCGTCGGCTACAAGGTTGAAGATTGCGGCGTCATTGCCTATGTGGTTGGGCGAATATGCCCCTGACCGCATTACGCCGGCTATTCTGATATTGGCCATTTGGTTTATTTTTTCAATATTTTGGTGGCATTGCCGTTGGAGTCCATACGTATGTATATGCCCGGTTGCGATGGCTCTGTTCGGCGTCCGTTCAAGTCGTAATAGCGTATCGGCCCGTTGGCTGCATCGGGGTTGCCGCTGTCCGGAAGAATGTCAATGACGGCGTCTTCGCCGGCAGGAATGGCTGTGTGCACACCGTGCACGCTTCTGATGTCCATTGTGTGGGGAGCATTTGTGGTGCCGCTCACGGAGAATCCTATGGTTGTGAGGGTCAGCGGATAGATGGCCATGTCATCGGGATCTGCAAAATCCTTGATGCTGAGCATGGCACGGTGTGTCTTGCCGGCGGCAAACGGTCCGTCGGCAGTTGCCGTTGCGGGTCTCTGGCCATTGGGCTTCAGTGTCACCTGGATGTTTTTGACGGTCACATCGCCGGCATTGAAATCAATGGCTATGGAATCAGGCAATGCATACATTTCTTTGTTGAGGTTGACGGTAATCTTGGGAGCGCGGTTGTTGGTGATTGTGTAGCCGAGCCGGAACGATGTGTCACCGTAAGGTGTCAGGGTGGCGTCCTTGATATATGTGGTGGACAATGTGGTTGACTCATCGGGAACTATGTTCAGATATCTTTTTGAGGGGCGCTGCACGGTCACTGCAATGGCGTCGCTGAAGCCGTCAACGGTTCCGGTGACGGTTGCGGTGCCCTCGCTGATGCCGCGTATCACTCCGTTGTCATCGACGGTTGCCACTCCCGGATTGTCAGAGTGCCATGTCAGCGCGCGGTTGTCAAGCGGAAGTTCAAGATCGCCGATTGTTGCCGTGACTTCGGTGTAATAGTCTCGGAAACCGTCAACAATCACGTTGTCAAGGCGGAACGACGGCTCGCCTGCGCCTACAATCACGGGTACGGTTGTTGTCACACCGTTATATGTCGCTGTCAGTTTGTGTGTGCCCGTGCCGGTGACAAGAAGTGTTTTCCCGTCGGGTGATATTTCGCCAAGTTCCGGTCCGCATGACAGTGTGGCGTTGCCAAAAGCTGTGTCAAGAAGCAGTCCATATTGGTTATAGGCGTAGAGTGTGGGGGTGTAGCGCCCGTATTTGGGAAGTGTGACAATCTGATCTGTGAAGCGTATGTCCGTTATATTATTGTCATCCGGGGCGGTGTATACACACCATACAGTGTTGGTCACCGCACGCTCGCGGCTGTCGGAAGGCTGGTTGCGCACTCCGAACGCTGTGGTGTAGAGCGCCGAGGAACCGCCACCGTCAAAGTTCATGGCCTCGGTGCAGCCCACTTCACGCATGATGTCGGCAAGTACGCGCGACACTACTCCCACCGATATGCCTGAGCGGCCGTCCACAACCATGAGCACAAGTTTTGTGCCGTCGGCATTGAAGCCTATGGCTGTGCGCGGCTGGTTGGATGTCAGATGGTCAAGGGCGCCCTGGGTGTCGAGGGTGACGCCTCCGCGCAGTATCTCCGGATTTCCGGAGGCCATCTGGGTTATGTTCTGCCCCGCCAGTGAGGGGTAAAGGTCAAGGGTCACGATGTCTCCTGTGTGCAGATCGCGTATCATGGCGCCAGCATAGTCGGCTGAGGAATTTGAGGCGTAATGTCCTGACAACACGTATCCTCCGGCGGGTATGGCCATTGATCCGGCCCCGGCAGGCTCGCTGGTGACTTTATAGCGTCCTTTGCCGGTGAATGAGATGGTTGCTCCGTCAAGGGGCTCTATGCTCACTTCATATCCGTATTTGTTTGTGCCTGATGTGCTGCCGTTGTGGCGCAGGGTGTAAATGTTCAGCCCGTTTTCACCGCGCGTGCCGTTTATGCCGTTCACGACGTGTGTGCGTCCGTCAGGGAAAGTGCATGTCCCGGTGTATCCCAGTACGCCGATGTGCGGTTTCTTGTCAGCGGTCATATACCAGTTGCACCAGGCGTTGCCGACGGCATTGTATACTTCCGAGTCCACCACCGTTGATCCGCAGGGGGCATTGTTGGCGAAAAAGTCAGCGTTGACGCCGGCAAAATAGCGTGCGCCCTCGCGGTCGGCCTGTTTCTGCTGGGCTGATGGAGTGGCGCATTGCGAGAATTTGTTGCCGGCTTTCACGGCGCGGATATCCACATAGGGGTTTGTAAGGTCAGTGGTGGTGTAGAACAGGCGCAGTGATTGCGCACCGCCGAGCTGCAGGTTTGTCTGTGTTGTCCCGGGGCCTATCTGGGCATGGAAAAGTGTGTCTACCGTATAGACTTTGTTCTGCAAAGTCCATTGTGTGCCGGCAGATGCGGTAATGGCGGCCATACCGATGATCAGCATCGTGGCGGCGGGAATCAGTTTTTTCATCGGGGTTATTTGCTTTAGGTGTCTGAATATGAAAAGTTTGCGCCGAATGAGCCAGTAGAGGCACACCGGCGCGTAAAACGTGCACAAAGGTAGTGAAGATTTGCCAAAAATGCAAGTCTGTGAAAAATCACAGGCGAGGGGGGCGTCCGCCGCGTCCCGGAGGCGGCCCTCCGGGGCCTCCGCGGTGGCGGAAGTCATCGTTGCGCGATGCCGGTTCGTTGCCTTTGCCGAATGTGTTGAATTTCCAGGCCACTGTCACCATGAAATAGCGTGTCAGGGAGTTGTACATGGTGTCATCGATGTAGTTGGCGGTTATGTTGCGGCGTACATTCTCTTTCTGCTGCAGCAGGTCATAGGCTTTCAGGGAGAGTGTCAGTGAACGGTCACGCAGGAACTGATAGGAGAGTGTGGCGTTCCAGAGGCATTCATTGGTGTTGAAGCCGGCGGCACGGCCCGATGTGCGTGCATAGTTGACATCTGTGGAGAGCACAAGCCCGAAGCGTGTATACCATGTGCCGTTGAACATTCCGCCATAGGTGTGCACCGTCTGATTGCCCGAGGCGGTGCCGGCGCTGTTGTGTGTTGTCTGTATGGAGTAGCGGGGACGTACCTCCAGCTCAAGATCGGCGGGACGCCATGCTATGGCCGGCATGAGGTTTAGGTTGAGGCTCTGGGCAAGGTTGCGGATGCCGTTGCTGTAGCCTACGTCGTGGCTGTAACGCCCGAAGGCATGCATGTTCAGCACAAACGCTTTGTTGCGCAGAGGCATGGAGTACATGCCCATGGCCATTATGTTCCACACGCCGTTGACATTCTGGTAGGTGGTGGTCTGGCCGCCGGTGGAGGTGTTGAATACTGTCTGTGACACTATCGAGTTCTGCACAACCTGGGCATCGGCCATCACCATCAGACTCCGCTGGCTCTCGGCGTTGAAATTCTGTGCGCGCAGACGCACGCTGTGGGTGAATGACGGCGCCAGCGCCGGGTTTCCGACAACCACACGCAGGGGGTCGGAATAGTCTGCCACGGGCTGCATCTGTGCCATTGAGGGCTGGGATGAGCGGCCACGGTAGTTGAGGGTCAGCGAGCGTGTCTTTGAGAACTTGAGACGATAGCGCAGAAAAGGAGCCACGTTGAGCACATGGCGTGTTATGTCGCGACGGGAGTCTATGAGGTCAATGGACTTTGACGTCTGTGGAACCAGCGATATACCCACGTCAAGGTTTGTGCGCTTGTCCACGTGCTTGTAACCGACCCTTATGTCCTGACTCATGTAATCGTTGCGGAAGCGGTTGCTGAGGTCTTCGCGCCACACTTCCTCGTCGGCTATCACAGGATTGCCCAGCCATCCGTCCGGCCATGTCACAGGGTGGTCATAGACCATCTTGTCGGCATTGTTCCATCGATATCTGAAATTATAGGCCAGAGTGATGAAGTTCCCTTTCTTGGCATTGCCTATGGGCTCTGTCCATGACACACGTCCGGAGACATTGTTGCTCCAGGTATGGTCATCGGCATACTGGTCATAAAGATCAGTGGAGTCATTGTACAGATAGAAGCGGTTCCAGGAGTAGGTGTCCTCGTGCTGCCGCACGTTGCTGCTGTTGAAACGGGCATGCACGGAGAATGAACGTCCCGGTCGGCTGCGGAACTTGTGGTTGTAGATGATTTCTGTGCCGAACTCCCATGATTTTCCGTCGGATGACGCGATGTTGCGTGACCGTGTGATGTCCTCGCGCAAGGCTGATTGTGTCAGCGATGAGTCAGAGCTCCGGGAGTCGCTTTTGTTGAACATCATGCGTGGGCGCACCTCAAGGGTGTTGAACGAGTCGGGATTCCATTGTATGCGGAAATCGGCGCGGAAATTGTGGCCTTTGTCGCGGGCGTGTTTCCAGCTGTCCATGAATGATTCATTGTCGGGAATGACATATTGCCGGCTCTGCCTGGTGATGGTATTTATGGATGTGTGGCTGTACATCACGTTTCCGCCCACGCGGAATATCTCGGCATTGCCCACGTTGAAGTTCAGGCCAAGAGCCTGTGAGAGTGTGATGCCGTTGTCACCGCCGAAACGGCGGAAGCGTCCCGATGCTCCGTCTGTGAACCCCGGCTCGTTTATGTTGTTGAGACCGCCGAGCAGGGTTATCTGGTTGTCGTTCCAGAAGCGGTTGACGGTGAATGTGCCCATGTAGCGGCTGTCAGTTCCGGCTCCGGCTTCGGCCTGGCCGAACCATCCGTTTTTCATGCCTTTTTTGACGGTGAGATTGATGACGGTCTCTTCTTCGCCGTCGTCAACACCGGTTATGCGGGCCAGATCACTCTTGCGGTCCACAACCTGAAGTTTGTCAATCATGTTGACAGGCAGGTTCTTTGAGGCCACTTTGGGGTCATCGGCAAAGAATTCCTTTCCGTCAACAAGTATTTTGGTCACTGATTTGCCGTTGGCGGTGATTGAGCCGTCCGTGCCCACTTCAACGCCGGGGAGACGTTTCAGCAGATCCTCGACCACGGCATTTGGCTGTGTCTTGTAGGTGTCTGCGGCAAATTCAACGGTATCCTCCATCACTTTCACAGGTGTGCGTATGCCTGTCACCACTGCCTCACGCAGTGTAAGGGCGTTCTCGCTCAGCACAATGGCGCGCAATGTCACATTCGAGTTGTTGACTGTCAGATTCTGCCGGGAGGCCTGATAGCCCACATATGAAGCCTCGAGCATGTAGCGGCCTTTGCCTATGTTTTGCAGGTGGAACTTGCCGTTGTTGTCGGCAACGGCACTTTTCACGAAAGTGCTGTCCTTTGTGGCTTTGAATAGGCGTACGGAGGCTCCGATGAGAGGTTCTCCGTCGGTGTCGCAGATGCTGCCGCTGATGGTATAGGCCTGTGCGGCAAGAGTGCCCAGAGCCATGAGCATGAGAGTGATGAATGTGCGGAAACGCTTGATGTTCATGATAAGTTTCTGCAGGGTTTCTGAATAAAAACAGCTTCTATATTATGTCTATGTGCGACACGCGCAGCCTGCGGATGTCGCACACAGGTAATGACCGCGTATAAAGAAAAAAGTAAAAGCAAAGAGTGGCTAAAAAAGCGTTATTTTGCATTTTTTAGCCAAAAATACCCTTGTTTTCAAGGGAAATTTTACAAAAATTTAATTTTTCCGCAGATGGGATTCCCGATTTTCCCCTTGGAAGGCGGTGTGTTTGTATGGCTCCCCGGTCAGTCGGGCAGCCTCTTAGAATTCTGTGAATGTGAGCGGCAGCAGGCTTTTCACTGACGGAACTTCATAGACTTTGTCGCGTCCCACCAGAAGCAGCGGCACATCGTGGCCGGCGCGTCCCTCATATTCCATCAGGGCCTGGCGGCAGTGTCCGCAGGGTGACACGGGTGTGTCCAGAAATTCACCGTTGCCGTCGCGGGCGGCAACAGCTATTTTTATAAAGGCGGCGTCAGGATATTTGGCACCGGCATAAAAACAGGCCGAGCGCTCGGCGCATGTCCCGGAGCTGAACGCTGCGTTCTCCTGATTGGAGCCGCAGACAATCTGACCGTTGTCAAGTGCTATGGCTGCGCCCACATGGAAGTGGCTGTAAGGGACATAGGAACGGAATGTGGCTTTGCGGGCTTCCTCAACCAGTATGGCGTCGGCATTGCTCAGTTCCTGATAATTGTATTCTTTTACTGTTGTAGTGACATTGAATTCTCTCATGGCGTGTTTTAAGAGGGCGTTTAATAATAGGTGTTAATGTCAGAGCGCCCTGGTGGCAGTTGCCGCCCGTGACGTGGGATTTCTATGCCGCAAATTTAGAATTTTTCAGTCAGAAACAAAAAAAATGGACGTTAATATTTTTATATGTGGGGAATAAAGCGTAATTTTGCGGTTCATAAGCGCCATGTGCATGCATGGCAGCCTATTGCCGTGGATGCCGGCAGCCCGGGCATCGCGGCGCAACTGATCGTTAATAACACTCTCGGTAACAATACATGGAAAAGAAACAGAACAACGTTCCTCAGAACGTTATGGAAGAACAGGCCATGCGCGACAATGCCATTGCCAAAGTGAACAAGAAACTCATCATAGGCTGTGTGGTGGCCTTTGTGGCCATTCTTGCCGGTGCCGGCATATGGTACTGGGTGCACACCGCAAATGTTGAGAAAGCCAATGAAGCCATAGGCAAGGCAGACATGGAACTCAATGACTCCGTCCGCAGCGCTATGTACAAGCAGATAGCCGATGACGGCAGCAACGCTCCCAACCAGCGCGCCCGCATCATGACCGCCATCAACTACTATGATCAGGAGAAATATCAGGAGGCTCTTGACTACCTTGACAAAGTGAGTGTGGGCAGCGATGTCGTGACTGTTGGTGTCAGCTGTCTGAAAGGCGACTGCTATGTCAACCTCAACAAACTTGACGAGGCTCTTGACTGCTACAGTGACGCGCTTGATCAGGCCGACGGAAATCCGCAGCTTGTGCCTTATGTGCTTCTCAAAGAGGCCAACATCTACCGTTCACAGAAAAAGTATGACAAGGAATATGAATGCTACAGCGCCATGCGCACTGACTATCCCACATTCATGCCTGATATAGAGAAATATTACGAGCGTGCAAAAATAGCCGCCGGCAAATAAGATATCCCCCAACAAGGAGAGGGGGTTGCCAAATACCCGCTCCCAAGGGAGGAGGAGTCGCCGCGCATCGGCGAACATCCCTGAAGGCCATGACGGCCCTGGAGACCCATCGGGGTGTTCGGGGCCGTTGCGTTGCGGGGGGCGGTATTGCGGATGACGTATTTTAAGGTGAAATAACAGGAACAGAGATAGAGATATGGACATAAAAGAACTTGCCACACGCCCGGTGGGGCGGCTGCTGTGGCAATACAGCATTCCGGCGGTGGTGGGCATGATTGTGGTGTCGCTCTACAATGTCATTGACCGCGTCATCATCGGTCAGCAGGTGGGTCCGGATGCTATCTCGGGTCTGGCTGTGACATTTCCGGTGATGAATCTGGCCACAGCTTTCGGCACGCTGATAGGTGTGGGTGCATCGGCGCGTGTGTCCATCCTTCTGGGGCAGAACCGTCTGGCCGACGCCTCGCGCGTGCTCGGCAATTCCCTGACGCTTACCCTGCTCATCGGAACGCTCTATGTCGGGGTGTTCGCACTCTTTCTTGATGATATCCTCATTGCTTTCGGAGCCTCTGAAAACACCCTTCCTTATGCACACAGCTTTATGTCCGTGCTGCTGCCGGGACTTTTGCTGATGAATCTCACCTTTAGTTTCAACAACATACAGCGTGCCTCCGGTTATCCGCGGCGCGCCATGGCGGCAATGCTGCTGAGCACCGGCATAAACCTTGTCCTTGCCATTATCTTTGTGCTATGGCTGAAAATGGGCATACGCGGAGCCGCTCTTGCCACTGATATAGCAATGCTCTCGGCTATGGTTTTTGTGATGTGGCATTTCATGCGCCGTGACAGCACTGTGCGTTTCACGCGGGGCACCTACCGTCTTGATCGGCGTATTGTCATCAGCATTGTCAGCATCGGCGCTGCTCCGGCGCTGGTGAACGCTGCCGGCTGTCTTATAAATATATTGCTTAACAACGAGTTGTATAGTTTTGGCGGTGACAGCGCTGTGGGTGCGGCAGGCCTTTTCACAACCTATACACAGCTGATCTGCATGGTGGTGATAGGTATCTGTCAGGGTATGCAGCCCATTGTGGGCTACAACTACGGTGCCGGCAGAATGCAGCGTATGCGCCGTGCCTATACGCTGGCCGTGTTCGCTGCCACACTTCTGTGTGTGGCCGGCAGTGCCGGCGGTCTGTTGCTGCCGGAGTTCATAGCCCGTGCTTTCACCACTGACAGCGCCCTGATACAGGCCACGGTCAATTGTCTGCATCTGGCGCTGCTGGCGTTTGCCGTTGTAGGCTTCCAGATTGTCTCCACCAACTTCTTCCAGAGCATCGGACAGGCCGGCAAGTCGATACTGCTCTCGCTGACCCGGCAGGTCATCTTCCTCATACCGGCCCTGCTCATCCTGCCCCGGTGGCTTGACCTTGACGGTATATGGCTGTCATTCCCCGTGGGCGATGTCCTTGCTACGGTGGTGACCGCCCTGCTCATCCACTACCAGTTCCGCAATATGCGTGCCATGCGGCAGCCGTGACCATTGCCGCGCGCCGGTGACATACCCGTTGCTTTGAATGCACGGCTTTGCAGAAAACGTGTATGGCGTCCCGATGCGCAGGCAGGTTGTGCGGATTTGTACGGAAAATAAATAATTTGTAATTTTGCGTATTGCAAGAGGATATTAAACCACCTCTTATTCTTCCTGATAATGAATGACAATGTCATCAATACAGCCCCGCAGGCCGGCGCCGGCGTGAAACGCACTGTTCTTGACGAGAACGATGTCTATGCCATGGTGCCGCGGCTGGCCAAACATCCGCGCCTTGTGCGCTGGGCAATCAAATGGCTCTATGTGGACCATGTCAACGACGTGCATTCCCGGTTCTTTGACAAGCCGGGACCGGCGTTCACACGTGCTTTGCTCAATGATCTGGACATCACAGTCCGCATTGACGGCCTTGATGTGCTTGACAATCTGCCTCAGGGAGCATTCATAACCGTCAGCAATCATCCGTTCGGAGCCCTTGACGGAATAACACTCATAGACATTATCGGCTCGCGGCGTCCCGAGTACAAGGTCATGGTCAATATGATACTTGGCCGGATAACCGCCATGCGCCCCAACTTCATAGCAGTTGACGCCATGGCCAGCGATGACCCGCACAAAAAAGCGGTGTCCATGATCGGTATCAAGGAAGCCATCAATCAGGTCAAGAGCGGCAAGCCTCTGGGATTTTTCCCTGCCGGCGCCGTCAGCAAGGTCAACTGGCGCGGACGCCTCAATGACCGTCAGTGGCAGCCCTCGGTCATCCGCCTCATAGACAAGTTGAAAGTGCCTGTGATACCTATCTATTTCCACGGCACCAACAGCTGGTTCTTCAACTTTCTGGGAGTGGTGTGCTGGCAGCTGCGTACACTCCGCCTGCCGCGCGAGGTGTGGCGCAAGAGCCACAAGACACTGCATGTGAGCGTGGGGCAGCCTATCTCTGTCGAGGAGCAGCAGGCTCATGCCGCCTCTGTTGAGGAGCTGGGCCGTTTCCTCAAAGAAAAGACATACGCGTTGCGGTCACAGTACAGACACAGCAGATAGACCGATGGATACCATGCATAACACATCCGGCATGCTCCCCGGAGCACCTCAGATACCTGCGGAAATCAGCGCCGGCGTTCAGGCTGCGCGCCGGCGTTTCGGCATCATAGGCAATGCCCCGGCACTTCTTGCCGCCGTGCAGCGTGCCGTGCGCGTGGCTCCCATAGACCTCTCGGTGCTGGTCACCGGAGAGAGCGGTGCCGGAAAGGAGTTCTTCCCGCAGATCATACATGCCAACAGCGCCCGCAAGCATGCCAAATACATTGCCGTCAACTGCGGCGCTATCCCCGAGGGCACAATAGACTCGGAACTCTTCGGCCACGAGAAAGGATCATTCACCGGCGCTGTGGCCTCACGTAAAGGATACTTTGAGGAAGCCGACGGCGGAACCATATTCCTTGATGAGGTTGCGGAACTTCCGCTCACAACCCAGGCCCGGCTGCTGCGTGTGCTTGAGACCGGCGAATTCCTGAAAGTGGGTTCAAGCAATGTCCAGAAAACAAACATACGCATCGTTGCCGCCACAAACGTTGACCTCAGACAGGCCATCGCCGACGGCAAATTCCGCGAGGACCTCTACTATCGCCTCTCCACGGTGCAGATCACCGTTCCGCCGCTGCGTGACCGCGGCAATGACATAGTGATGCTCACACGCAAGTTCGCCGCTGACTTTGCCGAGCGCTACCGCATGCCCCAGATAGAGTTCAGCGAGGAAGCGCGTCTGAGAATGATGCACTACCGCTGGCCGGGCAATGTGCGCCAGCTCAAGAACATTGTTGAGCAACTTGCTCTTTTTGAGGCCGGGACAACCGTCGAGGCCGACACTCTGGCCACCTATCTGCCGGCCATCACAGACACCTACATGCCCGCACGCACCGGCGCGGCAGGCCATACATATGAGAGTGAGCGTGAGATGCTGTTCAACATGATCTTCTCCCTGCGCGAGAAAATTGATGACCTCACCGCGCGGCTTGAACGGGTGCAGCCACATATAACACCTGCTGTGACAGTCGACGCCCCGGCGGTGGAAACACCCGCCACCCCTTTCAGCACCACCGTGCCCGCGCTCACCAACTATACCTCCATAGTAATGCCCGGCACCGGACATGTGCCCCCTGAGCCGTTGGAGAAAACAAAGATAGCCGATGCCCTTGTGCGCCACAGCGGACGCCGCAAGGCCGCTGCTGAAGAGCTGGGCATCTCCGAGCGCACCCTATACCGCAAAATCCGCGAGTATGGCCTTGAATAAGACTTTCAGCTGCATCCTTGCATATCATATCGGGAAATTCCGCGTGAATCATCAATATAAACAGACACTTGAAACACCATAGACAAACCAATTGAAACAACGCATCGCAATATTCATCACCATTTTGCTGGCATGTGCCATGCCGGCGTGCATACCCAGTTTCAAACTGAACGGCTCGGCGCTTGACTACACCGTCTATAAGACTATACACGTCAGCGAGTTCCCCATACGCGCCGCACTGGTGTACGCGCCCCTGCAGCAGACATTTGAAAACACCCTCCTTGATTATATACAGCGCAACACGCGCCTCCAGACCACCGATGGCGCCTCTGACCTTGAGATCGAGGGCGAGATAACCGGCTACAACCTCACTCCACAGGCTGTCACTGAGGATGCCTACGCCTCCAAGACACGCCTCACCATCACCGTCAGGGTGAAATACACCGACAACAAAAAAGACACCAACAACATAGACCAGACATTTTCCGCATACCGCGATTTCGATGCAACGGAGCTGCTCATAGACGTGCAGGACCAGCTCTGTGAGGAAATATCCAAAGAACTTGTGGATCTCATCTTCAACGCCACCCTCGGAAACTGGTGAGCACACCCATACCAATCCATGAAAGCCCCAGAAACACATCCCTATTTCATATATCCGGCCATGACTTTTCTCAAAGAGCATCACCGTGAGCTTGAGCCGGGCCGCATCGCCGCCCTCAAGGAGCGTATCGCCCTCAATACTCCCGATCCGCGGGCGGCAGCACTCTATGTGGATATCGACGGGGACGACTGGGCGCATATCTACCCCGCTGCAGAGGCTGCCGCGCCCATTTCCACCGGACAGGCCATAGACACATTTCTGGAGACATACGGGCGCACATCACAGAAAGAGGAGGCGTTGCTTGAAAAGCTCATCTTCAATCCCACGCCTGACTATGCGCAGATTCTGGAGAAAGAAGAGGCGGGCGGTGCCGCGGGAGTGTCGGCCACTGCTCAGCGTGACAGTCAGGACACATTGATTGACGCCTTTATAGCCGGGCACAAGGACACCGCATCGCCACATACTGATGTCCCCTCATCCGCTCCACAACCGGAAAGCGCCTCCCGACCGGAAGCCGCGATGCATGCGGAAAACCGCCGGACCCGCGCTCCGCAGGCGCCGGGCGCATCATCATCGCTCTCGGAAAGCCTTGCCGCCATATACATAAAACAAGGTCGCTATGAGCGCGCTTATGAGATTATTTCCGCATTAAATTTGAAAAATCCGGAAAAAAGTATTTACTTTGCAGACCAATTGCGTTTTTTGCAAAAACTGATCACATTGCAAAAGCGCCGTGACGCGGCAGCTGCATCCCCGCGTCCGGCTGAATGACCGCAGACACCGTTCCGGGCGCGTCTGTGGGGCTGTGTGAAAAATGACGAATATAAATTTAACCAATTAATAAAACATGTTTATAGTTTTCGTAGTACTCACCGTTATCATCTCCGTCCTGATGATTCTGATCGTTCTGATCCAGAAATCCAAAGGCGGAGGCTTGTCCTCGCAGTTCGGCGGCGGCAACCAGGTTCTTGGCGTACGCGGCACCAACAGCTTCCTTGAGAAAGCCACATGGACCCTTGCCATCCTCATTCTGGCCCTCTCTGTCGGCGCAGCCCGCACAATGCCCAAAGCCGCTTCTGACCAGACACGTGCCGATGCTAAAGATGTTACGGCACCTGCCACCAACAACCAGACAGGCAAATTTGATGCCGGTGCGAAAGAAGTAGCGGCTGAACCCACCACCGCAACCATTGATCTTCAGGGTGCCGCCGATGCCGGCGCAGAAGCAGTGGCTGCAGAGGCAGTGGAAACCACCACAGCCCAGTAAGAAAAAAAGACAACAGCCGTTGTGCCGCATACGGGCCGGCAGGTTTCGGAAAGCCTGTTGGCCTTGTGCTGTTTGAGGCTCTGCCGCAGCAAAAGGGTGTTCCTAATAGAAGATATCCATAATATAAGGGGTGTCCCTGATGATGTGTGGAGATCAATATGCAAACAATGTTGATAAACAGAGAACGGTGAAAAGAAGCGATTTTGAAATAATGGCTCCCGTGGGCTCATATGAGAGCCTGCATGCCGCCATCGATGCCGGTGCCGACGCGGTTTATTTCGGTGTCGGCGGCCTGAACATGCGGTCGCGCTCAAGCGTCAATTTCACACTCGATGACCTGCGTGAGATAGCCGCCATATGCCACAGCGCAGGGGTGAAAACCTACCTGACCCTCAACATAGTGCTCTTTGACAGCGATCTGGAGGCGGCATATGCCACCGTGCGCACCGCCATGCAAGCCGGCATATCGGCCATAATCGCCGCCGATATGGCCATAATCCTCTATGCCCGCTCAATAGGCATGGAAGTACACATCTCCACACAGGTCAACATCACCAACTATGAAAGCCTGCGCTTCTACGCCGGGTGGGCGGATGTGATGGTGCTGGCCCGCGAGATGAATCTTGACGGTGTGGCCGCGATAGCGCGGCGCATTGAGGCTGACGGTCTCTGCGGACCGGCCGGAAAGCCCGTGCGCATAGAGATGTTCTGCCACGGTGCACTGTGCATGGCCGTGTCTGGGAAATGCTACATGTCGCTCCACGAGATGGACTCAAGCGCCAACCGAGGCGCCTGCACGCAGATATGCCGTCGCGCCTACACCCTCACCGACTCTGACACCGGCCAGCAGATAGAAGTTGACAACAAATATCTGATGTCACCCAAGGATCTGAAAACCATACACTTCCTCAACAAGATGGTTGATGCCGGTGTGCGTGTCTTCAAGATTGAAGGCCGTGCGCGCGGTCCGGAGTATGTGCGTACAGCCGTGGAGTGCTATTCAGAGGCCCTTGACGCCATATGCGCCGGAACATACTCTGAGGACATGATCACCGCCTGGGATGAGCGTCTGGCCCGCGTTTTCAACCGAGGTTTCTGGGACGGATACTATCTTGGGCGTCGTCTTGGCGAATGGTCGCATAAATATGGGTCATCGGCAACGCGTGTCAAACGCTACATAGCCAAGGGCGTGAAATACTTCTCGCGCATAGGCGTCGGCGAATTCATCATGGAAGCCGATGAACTCCGTGTGGGCGATGAAGTGGTCATCACCGGTCCAACTACCGGTGCCCTGATTGTGAAAGTCAGCGACATACAGGTTGACTGCAAGTCAGTGCCCTGCACCGTGAAAGGACAGGCGTTCTCAATCCCCGTACCCGCCAAAATACGTCCCTCTGACCGCCTCTACCGGTGGATGCCTGTCGGTGAGGCCCCGCGCCACAAACGATTCTGAAAAACAGCCATTAAACGCCCTATAACAGCTAATCCGCATTCCAATCATGAAAAATTTCGCAAACTGGTGCAGACGCTACATCTCGGTTACAGGAGTTCTGGTGATAGCCGCAGTGATATACATGGTGTTCTTTCAGGAAAATTCCATGGCGCGCATCTACAGCTACCGCCAGACAATAGACTCCCTCAACATCCAGATAAAGATGCAGAACGACACCATGGAATATTACCGTGCCCTCAACCGCGAGCTTAATGCCAACAACCCCGAAGCCATTGAACGCGTTGTCCGCGAGAACTTCAACATGTGCACCGCCGACGAAGACATATACATGATAAAATAAGAGGTTATTAACCCCTCACCTGAACAACAATCTCTGAACTGCAAGATGAAAAAAACACTTATAGCTATCCTCTATGCCGGACTGATCCTTGTGGCAGTCGGCTGTCTGCTGCCCCTTATCTTCGGGCCGCATAGCACAGTCTACAAATATGTCTTTACGGCAGGCGCCGTGCTGCACCTTGTGGGACGTGTGGGCTTGCCTTACCGCGGCCCGTATCTGCGCGTGCGCCGTCTGAGCCGCATACTGGTGTGGAGCGGACTCTTCTACTGTGCCGGCGCTTTCTTCATGTTTTACTCCGTTGATCCCCGCGACTGGCTTGCCTTTGTGCTTGCCGGAGCGTTGGTGCAATGCTATGTGTCAATAGCCATGCCCCGCGCCATGCGTAAAAGCCGGCAGGAGGGAAGATGAGCAGGGTTTTGTTTGTCAGTGACATGGACGGCACGCTCCTCAACTCCGACGTGCGCGTCTCACCCATAACGTCACAGATCATCACTGAACTGTCCCGGCAGGGAGCGCTGATAACCGTTGCCACCGCGCGCACGCCCGGCACAGTGGCCGGCCTGCTCAAGGACACGCTGATAAACGTACCCGCGATTGTGATGACCGGAGCCGCCCTCTGGCACACAGACACAAACACCTACAGCGACGTGCGCTTCATCCCCTCCGACCAATATGCCGTCATTGACGATATATACGCCCGTGCCGGAGTGTCGCCGTTCATCTACACACTCTCTGATGATCACATCCTCCACGTCTACCATAACGAATCGGAATTGTCCGCGCCCGAGAAAGATTTTGTTGACGAACGCCGCCATCTTGCCCTGAAAAAATTCCACATCGGGCAGATGCCCGTTGCCACCACAGACACGCGCCGTGTCCTACAGTTCGCCATGGGCACCGAAAAGGCCGTGCGCGACACCGCCGATGCCCTCCGTGAGGCCACTTACTGCCAGGTGTCCTTTTATCGCGACACATACAGCGACATGTGGATACTTGAAGTCTTTGCCCCGGGAGTGAGCAAAGCCGCCGCTGTCACCGCCATGCGGCAGCGTCTCGGAATCGACAAGACGGTTGTCTATGGCGACAACCTCAACGACCTGCCCATGATGGCTGTGGCTGATGTAGCCATTGCTGTTGACAACGCTCTGCCGCAGGTGCGTCAGGCTGCTGATGTTGTCATAGGCTCACATGACACTGACGCGGTTGCACGTAGCATGGAACACCTTTTCGCCACACTCTGACAGACGCGTTGACAGCTGTCACCCGCTATGACAGCCGGGGGGCGGAATACAACACGGGCGCCCGGAATCAGAATGTCGGGGCGCCCGCGTCGTGGCCGGCCTTAAGCCTGTGTTGTGTTTTTCATCAAGAGCCGCGGATGCATCACTTTCAAATGCAACAACAAGGGAATTTCCTATTCCTCCGTGTCTCTACGTTTACAACACCCAACAGGACACCAAAGTTCATCTTCCCGACGGTAAATTGTCTGGGAATTTGCCGTCATGTTTTTGAGATGGGATCGCGACGCGTTTTCAAGTTTTTGTCGTGACAGGCATGCGGTTAGGTTTTTTTGAGTAACTTTGTAGCCGGAAACCCTGTGAGACAACCAATCCTTTTATCAATGAAGCTTTTGCGCGGAATAATCATTGTCTTTCTACTGGTAGTCGCTGCTTTTGCGGAGGCGGCCGCACAGTCGCGCATCAGGGAGATCAGAATACGTCCTGATGTCTTTGATCTGACGGCAAGTACCAGCCAGCGCCTTGACATGAACGGCAATCCTTGCGGACTGCTGAAAGTGAGCGTGCAGGTGGATAATGTTGAGTTTCAGGGCAACATAATCGGTGATGTGGTGCGCCACGGAGGCGACTACTGGGTGTACGTCACCAACGGCACCAAGAAAATACGCATGACCTCGGCAGCTTTCGGTGGTGTAGACCTGCTCTTTGCTGACTGGGACATTCCGCATATACAGAGCAAGACCACCTACAATGTGACCGTGGAGCTGACGGAACCGGCCGCACCGGCGGCTGCGGTGAAGCGCGGGTATGTGCTGTTCACGCTGACGCCGCCGACGGCCACGATGGTCTTTGACGGGCAGCAGCTTGAGGTGACCGATGGCGCCGCTTACCGGCGCGTGCCCTATGGCAGCTATTCCTATACGGTGCAGGCTGTGGGTTATGAGCCGTTCAGCGGCACCGTGACTGTCAGCGCCGAGAAGACGGAAGTACCCGTGAAACTTCGCAGCAACAAAGCGCGCGTCACTGTCACGGCAGAGACTGCAGGCAGCACTATATATGTTGACGGTGCCATGAAAGGCAAAGCGCCGTGGCAGGGCGAGTTGAGTCCGGGCAATTACGTGATCGAGGCACGCCGCGAGGGCTACCGTCCCCGGGAGGTTTCAGTGACCCTCAGCGCCGCCACCGAGCGCAGTATAACCATCCCGGCTCTGGAGATGATCACCGGCGAGCTGACCGTTGAATATCTGCCCATAGGCTCGCAGGTCACCCTTGACGGCACGGCAGTGGGTACAACACCGCTGTCACTTCCGGCTGTCGCCGCCGGTGACTACATTCTTACCATCAGCCACAGCGGCTACGACACAGCCACTCTCAGCGTCACCGTCAGCGAGAACGGCACTGCTCCCGTAACCGGAACACTCAAAAAGACCGCCGCAGCCGTCACTACCCCGCAGCCTGCAACCCCGGCTGAACTGCGTTTCTCAACAAAGCCCGTCGACATGGCGCTGTGTGCCAAAGGCCAGGATGGGTATGTCTACATCACCGCCGACCAGTGGAAAAAACTATCCGAATCGCAGAAATCCTCTTTCACGCCCTGCGGCGTTTACCTCGCTGACGGCAATTTCATAGTGGAGCTCCACGACAAAGAGAACGGCGAGTGGATGACCTGGAATGCGGCGATGAAATACAATCTTCCAACTAAAGAGCAGGGACAAATACTTGTTGATAATAGGACTGCATTAAACAACGCCCTGCGTGCATTCGGAGGAACGGTTATGGATAATGTTTATTGGACCAAAACTGAAAAAAGTCATTCCCTCGCGTGGGGCGTTTACATGTACAACGGCTACGTGAGCGGCAGCAACAAGACCTACGCACTCAGGGTTCGCGCAGTCGCCCCCGTGCCGGAGTCCTCGGCGAGGTAAACTCTTTCACACTTCAGGACTTCCACCCTTTTCGCGGCCCGACGGGACGCCGCCCCCCCCTGTCACCTCTCTGCTGTCTGATTTTTATTACACATCAATAGGATATATAAATAATTATATCTAAATTTGTGTCACTTCCCAAAATGAAATTTTTTTTGAGTTTGGGAAGTGAGGCGGTTGAAAAGAGGCAAGAATTTGGGGCGGCTGTGTGGTATAAGGCGAAAAATTTGTAACTTTGCATGTTGGAACAAAACAGACGAATCTAATCATTACAGAATATGAACATTTCTTACAGCTGGCTTAAGGATTATATAAACTGCACCCTCAGTCCCGAGGATCTGGCAGCCGCCCTCACATCGACAGGACTTGAATGCGACGGCGTTGAGACCGTTGAAAGCATTCGCGGCGGCCTGCGCGGCCTGGTGGTAGGCAAAGTGCTGACCTGCACGGAACATCCTGACAGCGACCATCTCCATGTCACCATGGTGGACCTGGGCGGCGGACATGTGGAACAGATTGTGTGCGGCGCACCCAATGTGGCAGCCGGCCAGACAGTCATAGTGGCCACCGTCGGCACCGTCCTTTATGACGGAGACAAGGAATTCAAGATAAAGAAATCCAAGATACGCGGAGTGGAGTCAATGGGCATGATATGCGCCGAAGACGAGATAGGCGTGGGCAACAGCCATGACGGAATAATTGTCATAGAGGATGAAGTGGCCCCCGGCACACCCGCGGCTGAATATTACAACCTCACTGATGACCATGTGCTGGAGGTTGACCTGACCCCCAACCGCATAGATGCGGCCTCGCATTTCGGCGTTGCCCGCGATGTGGCCGCGTGGATGACCGTGCACGGTCAGACGCCGGTTCTGAGCCGTCCCGACATCAGTGCTTTCCATGTCGACGATCCCGGACGTGCCGGCGTGGGCGTGGATGTGGTTGACGCACAAGGCTGTGTGCGCTACAGCGGCGTGACAATTGAGGGCGTGAAAGTGGCCGAGAGCCCGGAATGGCTCCGCAACCGTCTCAATGCCATTGGAGTGCGGCCCATAAACAACATTGTGGACATCACCAACTATGTGTTGCATGCCGTGGGGCAGCCCCTCCATTGCTTTGACCGCGCACACATAGCCGGTGACAAAGTTGTGGTGCGCACCGTGGACCGGGACACTCCGTTTGTGACCCTTGACGGTGTGGAGCGCAAACTTGATGCCGCTGACCTGATGATATGCGACGCAAACCGCCCCATGTGCATAGCCGGAGTGTTCGGTGGCCTTGACTCTGGCGTGACAGAAGAATGTACCTCGGTATTCCTTGAGAGCGCCTGCTTCAACGCCACACGCGTGCGCAAGACAGCACGCCGCCACGGCCTCAACACCGATGCCTCATTCCGTTTTGAGCGTGGTGTGGATCCCAACGGCACCATCGATGCCTTGAAGCTGGCTGCCCTGATGGTCAATGAGATTGCCGGCGGAAAGATTGTGGGAGACGTGGTTGACATATATCCCGCTGTTGTTGAGCGCCCGCGCGTGGAGCTTTCCACGGCCTATATGGATGCCCTCATCGGCAAACACATCCCCGATGACACTGTTGACGCTATTCTGGAGGCGCTTGAGGTAGAGACCGAGAGCAACGCCGCCGGCGTGCGCACCCTGCGCATTCCAACTTACCGTGTGGATGTTACCCGTCCCTGTGACGTTGTGGAGGACATTCTCCGCATATACGGTTACAACAACGTGGAGATGCCTGCCGCCCTGCACGCATCATTGTCTTTCAAGACTCCTACCGATGCTGCCGATGACCTGCGCCGCTGTCTGTCCGGACAGCTCACAGCCCAGGGTTTCAATGAGATTCTCAACAACTCCCTCACCGCCGAGGCCTATTACGAGCCTCTTTCCGAGTATCCGGCAGAGCACTGCGTGCGGCTTCTCAACCCGCTCAGCCAGGACCTGAACGTCATGCGGCAGACATTGCTGTTCGGCGGACTGGAGAATCTTGCACACAACATAAACCGCAAAAACAAAGATCTGGCTTTCTACGAGTTCGGAAACGTGTATTTCCGCAATCCGCAGGCCGAGAGTACAGCCGAGCGCCCGCTTGCACCTTACAGCGAGGGAGCACGCCTCGCCTTGTGGCTTACCGGTGACATCCGCCACGCCAACTGGGCGCATGCCGCCGAGCCGGCCACATTCTTCCACCTCAAGGCCTATGTCGCCAACATCCTTGCCCGTGCAGGCGTCAGCGAGCGCGAGACAGTCACGGCATACACCACTACCGAACTCCTCTCCGACGCATTGACAATCAGCACCCGCTCGGGCAAGCGCATCGGAATAATGGGCATTGTTGACAAAGCCGTGGCACGCCGCTGTGAGGTGAAACAGCCCGTCTATTTCGCTGAGATAGACTTCGACGCCCTCTCGGCGCTTGCGCTGAAACGCAGCGTCACATTCGCCGAACTGCCCAAGACACAGCCCGTGAAACGCGATCTGGCCCTGCTTGTGGACAAATCAGTCACCATGGCCGACATAGAGAATGCCGTGCGCGATGCCGAACGGCGTCTGCTGCGCTCCGTGGAACTCTTTGACGTATATGAGGGTGACAAGCTCCCCGCAGGCAAGAAGTCATACGCCATCACAATGACAATCCAGGACAACGAAAAAACACTCAACGACAAAGCCATAGACGCCGTGATGAAGAAAATCACAGCCAATCTCGGAAAAAAAGTAGGCGCAGAACTGCGTTGACCGCCGTTGAGAACAGACTGACAAACAACAAAAACAAAAATATACAAAATGGGAAGAGCATTTGAATATCGCAAAGCCCGCAAGCTCAAACGCTGGGGCAACATGAGCCGTACATTTACGCGCATCGGCAAAGAAATCACCATAGCCGCCAAAGCCGGCGGACCGGATCCCGACACCAATCCCCGCCTCAGAGCTCTGATGCAGAACGCCAAAGCGGCCAATATGCCCAAGGACACCGTTGAACGTGCCATCAAGAAAGCCACCGACAAAGACGCCGGTGACTATAAGGAAATATCCTACGAGGGCTACGGGCCACACGGCATAGCCATATTCGTTGAAGCCGCCACTGACAACAACACCCGCACAGTGGCAAACGTACGTTCATACTTCACCAAACATGGCGGCTCACTGGGCACACAAGGCTCACTGACTTTCCTCTTTGACCACAAGGCCGTGTTCAAGATCGCAGCACCGGCTGACCTTGATCTTGAGGAACTTGAACTGGAACTCATTGACTATGGTGTGGACGAGCTTGAACAGGACGAGGACGGCAATGTGATCCTCTATGCCGCCTATGAGGAGAACTCAAACGTGCAGAAACATCTTGAGGACAACGGCTATGAGATCATCTCCACCGAGTTTGAACGCATTCCCAACGATCTCAAAGACGTTACACCCGAGCAGCGCGAGAAGATAGAAAAACTCCTTGAGAAGCTCGAGGAGGACGAGGACGTGCAGAACGTCTTCCACAACATGCGCGACGAAGAATAATAGATTCCAACCTTTATAAACATCAGGCTAATCGGACAACCCGCAATCTGTCTGATTAGCCTTTTTACCTGCATATGGCCAAAAAAATAGTGGAGACGCCGCTGATGAAGCAGTACGTCGAGATGAAGAAAAAACATCCCGACGCCATCCTGCTTTTCCGTGTGGGTGACTTCTACGAGACATTCAGCGATGATGCCATTGTTGCCTCCGAGATTCTGGGGATAACCCTCACCCGGCGCGCCAACGGAGCTGCCGCCTATGTGGAACTGGCGGGATTTCCCCATCATGCACTTGAGAGTTACCTGCCGAGACTTGTACGTGCCGGCCGACGTGTGGCCATATGCGAGCAACTTGAAGATCCCAAGCAGGCCAAAGGGCTGGTGAAGCGCGGCATAACCGAGCTTGTCACCCCCGGAGTGGCCACCGGCGACAATGTCCTCAACCACCGCGAGAACAACTTCCTTGGCGCCGTGCATCGTGGCGCGGGCCGCAAGGAGGAGTGGGGAGTGGCATTCCTGGACATCTCCACCGGCGAATTCATGTGCGCCCAGGGAACACTTGATCACGTTGACAAGCTTCTGGCCACTTTCGCGCCCAAAGAGGTGCTGATTGAGCGCGGCACAAAACGCCTCATGGAAGAATCGCTGACGGGCCACTATCTCACCTTTGAACTTGACGACTGGGTGTTCACCCACGATGCCGCCAACGAACGCCTGCTGACCCAGTTCGGTACCCGGAGCCTGAAAGGCTTCGGCCTCAACCACATGGATCAGGCTGTCATCGCTGCCGGTGCATGCATGCACTATCTGGATGTGACAAGCCATACACATACACGCCACATCACCTCGCTGACACGCATCGAGCATGACAGCTACGTGCGTCTTGACCGGTTCACAATCCGCAATCTCGAGCTGATACAGCCTCTCAATGAAGGCGGTCGCAGCCTCCTTGACATCATTGACCGCACCGTGACACCCATGGGCGCGCGTCTGCTCCGCAGCTGGGTGGTGATGCCCCTGCGCGATGAAAAGCTCATCAACTCGCGCCTTGATGTCGTTGACTTCTTTTTCCGCAACCCCGACACCCGCGAAACCGTCCTTGAAAGCCTTGAGCGTGTGGGCGATCTGGGGCGTCTCACCTCAAAAGTATCAACCCTCCGCATAACCCCGCGCGAACTCCTGCAGGTGCGTGCGGCTCTTGACGCCATAGTGCCCATACGCGCGCAATGTCTGGGGTCTGATGAGCCCGTTCTCGTTGAACTGGGACGCCGTCTGGATGCCTGCGAGGACGTCAGCGCACGCATAGCCGCACAGATCAACCCCGATGCTCCGTCGAAAGTTGGCGGGGGCGATGTGATCAGGCGCGGCGTGAACGCCGAACTCGATGACCTCCGCGACATTGCCGGCTCCGGCAAAAGCTATCTTGCGGCAATTCAGGAGCGCGAGGCTGCCGCAACCGGCATATCATCGCTGAAAATAGGCTTCAACAACGTTTTCGGCTACTACATAGAGGTCACCAACACACATCGCGACAAAGTGCCCGCCGAGTGGGTCAGAAAACAGACACTTGTCAACGCCGAGCGCTACATTACCCAGGAACTCAAGGAGTATGAGGAAAAAATACTCACGGCCCAGGACCGCATAGCCTCGCTCGAGACATCTCTTTTCAATGACCTTGTCGCATTTGTATCCGGCTATATGACCGCCATGCAGGCCGACGCGCACATGCTTGCCGAGCTGGACTGCCTGTTGTCATTCACAACCGTAGCCGCCAACCGCTATGTCCGTCCCGTGGTTGACAACACTCTGGTCATAGAGCTGACGGACGCGCGCCATCCGGTCATAGAGCGACGCCTGCCCCCTGGCGAGCCATACATAGCCAACTCCTTGAAAATAGACAATGCCGGTCCGCAGATCCTCATGGTCACCGGCCCCAATATGTCCGGTAAATCCGCCTTGCTGCGCCAGACAGCCCTGAATGTCATCATGGCGCAGATAGGATGTTATGTGGCCGCCGATGCCGCGCATATAGGCATCGTTGACAAAATATTCACACGTGTCGGAGCCAGTGACAATATCTCCCTGGGCGAGTCCACATTCATGATGGAGATGACTGAGGCCGCCGCTATCCTCAACAACCTCAGCGAGCGCTCGCTTGTGCTCTTTGACGAGCTTGGACGCGGCACATCCACCTACGACGGTATCTCCATTGCCTGGGCCATCGTTGAATACATACACCAGAACGCGCCAGGACATCCCAAGACACTCTTCGCCACACACTATCATGAGCTCAACGAGATGGAGAAGAACTTTCCGCGTATCGCCAACTGCCATGTTGCCGTAAAAGAGATTGACGGAAAGGTTGTCTTTGTGCGCAAACTTGAACGCGGAGGGTCTGAACATTCTTTCGGAATCCATGTTGCCCGGCTTGCCGGCATTCCCCGTCCCATTGTTGAGCGTGCAAACATTGTGCTTGAGACACTTGAGAGTCAGCACGACACCTCGGCAGACGCCGTTCGCGGCGCTGTAGCTGTCGCACCGCAGTCCACCGCCCCTGCCGGCATGCAGCTCAGTTTCTTTCAGCTTGACGATCCGGTGCTGTCACAGGTGCGCGACGAGATAATAGGCCTGGATATCAATAACCTCACCCCGATGGAGGCACTTAACAAACTTCATGACATACGGACAATCATCACAGGCAAGTCCTGAAACCGCCCTCCCCCGGCATTTTGTAGAGATGCTTGGGCACTATCCTCTCTTTGACGGACTGCCCGACGTGCTCATGAATACCGCGCCCGATGTCTCCGTGCGCGTAAACCCCGGCAAAGGCGTTTCCGTGGATGCGGAGATGAGCTGTGTGCCCTGGTGTACAGACGGATTCTATCTGCCGCAGCGTCTGCCGTTCACATTTGACCCCGCATTGCATCAGGGCCTTTATTATGTGCAGGATGCCTCGTCAATGGCCATCAGCCACATTGCCAAAACGCTGTCCGCTGACGGACGTCCGTTGCGCTGGCTTGATGTCTGTGCCGCTCCCGGAGGGAAGACCACGGCGGCGATATCAGCTCTTCCCGAGGGGTCAATTGTCATAGCCAACGAGTATGATCCGCGTCGTGCCGCCGCCCTTGCCGAGAATCTTGAGCGTTGGGGCTATGGCCGCACAGCCGTCACCGTAGGTGACACAAAAGCATACCGCCGTCTGGAAGGATTTTTTGACGTTGTGGCCGTTGATGCGCCATGCTCAGGCGAGGGGATGATGCGCAAAGAACCGCAGGCCGTGCGTCAATGGACACCCGCACTGGTGCAGCAATGCGCCGCACTACAGCAGCAGATAGCCGACAATGCATGGCAGGCACTGCGTCCCGGCGGCTATATGGTCTATTCAACCTGCACATTCAACGTTCAGGAGAACGAGCGCAATGTTGCCCGGATGATTGAGCGCTATGATGCCCGCAGCATTGATCCGGGTCTTTCTGACTTTCCCGGCGTTGCCGGTGCCGTGGAGGGCACAGCCTGTTGCGCGCGCTTCATCCCCGGCCGGGTGCGTGGCGAGGGTCTTTTTGTAGCAGTCTTGCAGAAACCCGGTGATGCCGCGGTTCAACCCTGCCGCCGTTCCTTTGCCAAGACATCCGTTGCTCCCGGCAAGTGGCTGCCTGACAATTATATTTATACCGACATTGCCGGCAGTCTGCACGCCGTTCCTGAAGATGCCGCGGCGGTACTTGCCACAGTGGCAAAACACGCAAAATGCATCTCTATAGGCATTGAAGCCGGGGTGGTAAAAGGTCGCGACATTCTTCCCTCATATGCCCTTGCACATGCTGTAGACCTCAATGCGGATGTTTTCCATCAGGCGGAGGTTGACTATCACACAGCCATTGCATATCTGCGTGGTGAACCGGTTGTTCTGCCCGATTCTCCCCGCGGAATAATCCTGCTGACATTCAGAGGGCGTCCGCTTGCCTTTGCCAAGAACATAGGCAACCGCGCCAATAATCTTGTGCCTGCGTCGCGACGCATCATCTCTCCGCATATCCCTGATGATGAGCCTATAGTCCTCAGTGTGTGAGTGGGCGCATCATCCGTATGCCCGGACGCACATGCAGCCTGAAAGCGGCAAACAGTGACGTGGATGTGTCACCCTCGTATTTTATGTGATACCACTCCTGCCCCAGAAAATCAAGCGTGAAGGTAGCTGTGGTCATCTCCGCTCCGCAAGGTGTGCCCGGCGTAAGCCGTTCCTTTATCACAATGTCGTTGCCGGTGCGGGTTATTGCCAGTGAGGCCGCCCCCGTGGCATATACATCCGTCAGACCTGTGCGCGTGAGCACCACATCGCCGTTTTCAAGGCATTCCACAAGAACTTGCGGCGCGACATCAGGCGCGCCTTCCGTCAGCCATCCTCCTATCAGATGAGTCTGTGCCGCGCCGTGTCCCGAGGGCCGGGCGCAGAAAGCCACAACGGCCGCCGCTGCCACCGTCAGAATCACATAGAACTCCACACTCTGGAAAATAGTATTACATATCAGCATCATTGCAAAGTTCACTAAAATTGTGCAACTTTGCAAATGAAATGCCAAAAACACTTTCTGCACTACACCATCTGGTGCTCGGAATCCTTGACATTGTCATGCCGCGGACATGTCCGGTCTGCGGCACAACACTGACCATGACAGAGAGACACATATGCCTCACATGTCTGGCTGCACTCCCGCGCGCGTCGTTTCACCTTAACCCTTATAACCGCATTTCCACCCAGCTTCTGCCCTTCTGTGCGGACACGCGTGCTGCCTGCTGGCTCTTTTACAGCTCCCCTTCGGCAGTCAGTGACATTGTGCATACACTCAAATACAAGGACAATCCGGACCTGGCCCGTTATATGGGCGCCCGGTGTGCCGAGGAGCTTGCCGATGATGGATTTTTCCGCGCAACGGATATCATCGTACCTGTGCCCATGCATTGGTTCAAGAAGCTCCGGCGTCACTATAATCAGGCCTATGAGATTGCCATGGGCATATCACACGTCACAGGGCTGCCTGTCGCCGATGTCATGAAAGCGCGACGCCATGCCTCCCAGGCGCGTCTTACCCGCAGTCAGCGCGGCTATAACGCTGTTGCCGGCATATATTCCGTCAGTGATCGTGCCGCTCTGCGCGGCAAGCGTGTCCTTGTTGTTGATGACATCACCACCACCGGCGCCACTCTCCGCGCCGTCGCCGCATCGCTGCGCCGCGACTGTCCGGAAATTGCCGGCATTGACGTTCTCACGCTCGGCGTAACAGAAAATATCTGATTTTGCTGTACATTTATATAAAGCGAAGGCTATAATTAAGATTTATTAATAATCGTTAGTAATTTATTAACTTGGTTTTGACTTTATTTACCGTATCTTTGCAGCGGAGAAAGCACGCAGTCCATCCGGCTGCAAAAAATGCTAAAGATTACTACTCATTATTTTACCCTTAATGCTTTCCCGTTGATTTTTTTGGATTCCAGTGTGCCGGTTATACCGGGGCATATTGGCTATATATAACGATTTTTGCTTAAAAAGTTGAAAACGTATTGTTAGACATATATACTTGAATTTTGGTTATGAGGGAGGTGCGTTGCTGTGAAGTAGCGCACTTTCAATTTATTATGCAATTAGTACGCAAATTGTTACATCTTATTATAGAGATTCCCGCCTCATTTCAATAAACCTAAAGCCACGGCATATTTCACGGCTTCGATTGAGTTGTTCACGTTCAGCTTGGCAAGGATGCGCTGCCGGTGGGTGTTGACCGTGTGCACGCTCAGTCCAAGAAGTGAGGATATTTCCTTTGAGAGCAGTCCCTGAGATATCTTCTTGAGAATTTCAATTTCGCGTCCGGTGAGGATGGTGTCACGGTCATACATGTCATCAGGAGGCGTGAACGTGTCACCAGTCCGTGTGTCTACAAGCTGCGATTTCACAATAAATGGCTCCTCCTGATCAGGTGAGATGTTGACAATGCTCAGCGAGAGCCACGGGTTGCCGGACGGGTCAGTCTCTATGATCTGCATTTCCTCAGTGATGCGCTTGTATATGCCATTGATCATCACCCTGTACTGACGCATAAGCTTGCTCTTTGTCAGCTGTGTCTCGATACTGAAAATATGCCTGAGCACGGATATGGCGTTCTTGATAACAGCATCAATGTCATCCGGATGGATGCGCATATCCCTGTAGACGCCGTCTTCATCACTGAAGATATGACGGTGATAATCAGATTCAAAGATATGGCAGCAACGGCAGTTGTCATAGACCGTGATGGCCGTTGTGGCCAGATAAGGTGATTCCCGCAAGTCCTTTATGTGCCGTTCGGCAATGGAATAGTCAAGCTGCGACTCTCTGATGTTCATTGAGTCAAAGATCCGCAGATATTCCCGTTGTAGTTTGCTGTCCATAACCGTATATTTTTAAGCATCCTTTTAATAGGGTTTTACAAAGTGGATAAGAATAGGGCACAGGCCGAGAATAGCGGTGTGCACACCACACAAAGTTAATCAAGAGAAACCGGAATGGCAATACTGATTTATCATTATCATGTACTTCATTGCGGATTCGATATCACATAAGTTCCTAAGACATAGCATTTCCCAAATGCCATGGCCATAAATCAGTAATACGCGTCCGGTCAGAGAATTAAAAAAAGCCTCTTAATACCGAAATGCTTGCATGTTTCGGTAAGTGACTATTATCCAGTGAATTAATGCGGATGCCGGATGTATGACTCTGGCAGTCAGATCATTTGCGCGGATGGGAAATAATTGCTAAATTTGCATTTCAGGGGAGCATCCTGCACACCTTTTGGCGGATATAAAAAAGACATTTTATGGAAAAAGACCGGGGAAACAGCGCAACGCAACAGCCATGCACGGCAGACATTCCTGCCGCGCTCTATCTGTTTCCCGTTCCACTCAGTCAGGGTGACGTCAGCACAGTCCTTCCAGCCGCCAATATTGACCTGCTGCGGCGTGTGAAACATTTTGTGGTTGAGGACCTGCGCTCCGCGCGCCGATTCCTTAAAGCCTGTGACCGTGCAATAGATATTGACAGCCTCCATTTCAGCGAGCTCAACGAGCATACCCATGCCGCTGACGTTGCCGGGATGCTGCGTCCTCTTGAAGAAGGCCATCCCGTAGGCGTCATCTCTGAGGCAGGATGCCCGGCGGTGGCCGATCCCGGGGCTGACCTTGTGGCGGTGGCACAGCGGAAAAGACTCCCTGTCATTCCTCTTGTCGGTCCGTCAAGCATTCTGCTTGCGCTCATGGCCTCCGGTTTCAACGGCCAGAATTTTGCCTTTGTGGGCTATCTCCCCGTCTCAGGCGGCGCACGCACCGCGCGCATCAAGGAGTTGGAGCGTCTGGTGACACGCACACGTCAGACCCAGATATTCATCGAGACGCCATACCGCAACAACCGTCTCATTGATGAGCTTGTCCGCACACTCCCCGCAGACATGCTCCTCTGTGTGGCCTCTGACATCACCGGTCCGCGGCAGAGCATCCTGACCATGCCCCTCTCGGCATGGCGCAATCACAGTTACGATTACAATAAAATACCAACTATTTTTCTGCTTTACAGCTGATAATACCCGGCAATGGCCAGACCCACGCAACCACGTAGACGACGCACCACACGCGACATTGAGGACCTTCCCAACCTCTTTGACAGCGTGGAGATTGACATGACCCGACATGACATCGCCGGTGAGGTCATTGACCGCGAACGTACCCGGCAGCGTGCCCGCACAGCAGCCGATGCCAGTGACCAGAGCATAGAGATAAACACCGAGGCCCTGAAGCGCCCCGAAGCCATACGCTTCATGTCCTTTGGCAGCGGGAGCAGCGGAAACTGCGCCTATATCGGCACAAAACGTGCCGGATTGCTCATTGACGCCGGGGTTGACGGAAAATTTGTTGAAAAAAGCCTAAAGGACAACGGAATAGATCCGGCCTCAATAGCCGGCATACTCCTCACCCATGATCACAGCGATCATGTCCGTTTCGCCTACCAGTTACTGCGCTCCAACAAACATTTCCTGCTCTACTGCACCCCTCGAAGCCTCAGCGGACTGCTGCGCCGCCACAGCATATCGCGCCGCATCAAAGACTATCACAAACCCATCTATAAAGAAATAACTTTCGAAGCCGCCGGGTTCTCGATCACCGCGTTCGAGACAAGCCATGACGGCAGTGACAACATGGGCTTTGCCATAAACCGCGGAAAACACCATTTCGTTGTCGCTACAGACACAGGTATTATCACCGAGCGCGCCGACCACTACATGCAGCAGGCAAACTACATCATGCTTGAGAGCAACTACGACCGGCGCATGCTCATGAACGGACGCTACCCCGAATATCTCAAAGCCCGCGTCGCCGGTGATCGCGGCCACCTTGACAACGTTGACGCCGCCGCCTATGTGCGCGGTTTGCTTGCGGGCGGTCCCGTCCCGGCACTCACCCACGTTTTCCTGTGCCATCTCTCCGAGGAGAACAACACCCCTGAGATTGCCATGCGCGAGATGCGACGTGCCATTGAAGAGACAGGCCGCACTGTCGGTGACGCCTCAGGCTCGCCCGTCTCCCGTGCCGCCGACATACAGATTGCCGCCCTTCCCCGCTTCGCCGTCTCCCCCCTCTACATCTTCCGCTGAAAAACGGCATTGCACAATTGGTCCGTGATTATCGTAAGTTAATACAGCCATTATAAGTATATTATTGCTGTCCGATATAAAACATAATAATCCCCACAATACGTTGTTTGATACGATGTTGCGGGGATTATTTGAATTTTTTCGATACTTATGCCTTAGATATCTTCTTCTATTGAGAATTCATCGTCAAGGGTCACATCGTCAAGCTCATCGGGGGTCTCTGCTGCGGCTTCGGCGTTGGTATTCTCTGCTTCATCGTCTTTGTTACCCTTTGACTTGCGCTTTGCGGGACGTATCGCCGAGTTTTTCAGCGCATCGGCTATCTTGACGGCTATTTCCTCGGCAAGCTCCGGATTGTCGGCAAGCATGCGCTTGGCGGCATCACGGCCCTGTGCCAGTTTCTGACCCTCATAGCTGAACCATGAGCCGCTCTTCTTGATGATGTCATAGTCCACGCCAAGGTCCAGGATCTCGCCGCAGCGTGATATTCCCTCGCCGAACATGATGTCGAACTCCGCACGCTTGAAAGGAGGCGCCACCTTGTTCTTGACAATCTTGATGAAAGCGCGTTTTCCAAGCACATCGTCACCATCCTTGATCTGGTTGCGTGAGCGTATGTCCACACGCACGCTGGCATAGAATTTCAGCGCGTTTCCGCCCGTGGTGGTCTCCATCGGTCCGAACATCGAGCCGATCTTCTCACGCAGCTGATTGATGAATATGCACGTTGTGTTGGTGCGTGCAATTGCTCCCGTGAGCTTGCGCATGGCCTGTGACATCAGTCGTGCCTGGAGGCCCATGTTGCGGTCTCCCATTTCGCCCTCGATCTCATTCTTGGGGGTCAGCGCTGCCACAGAGTCAATGACAATGATGTCAATGGCCGCTGAACGTATCAGCTGCTCGGCTATCTCAAGAGCCTGCTCACCATTGTCAGGCTGCGATATCAGCAGATTGTCAACATCAACACCAAGATTCTCGGCATAGAAACGGTCAAACGCATGCTCGGCATCGATGATTGCCGCTATGCCCCCGGCTTTCTGCGCCTCGGCTATGGCATGAATGGCCAGGGTGGTTTTACCTGATGACTCCGGGCCGAAGATCTCAATGATTCGGCCACGAGGATAGCCGCCTACGCCCAGAGCATAGTCAAGGCTGATGGATCCTGATGGAATCACATCGACATTCTCAACACTCTCATCGCCGAGTTTCATCACGGCTCCGCGGCCATAGCTTTTCTCTATCTGGCCCATTGCGGCCTGGAGAGCCTCCAGCTTTGCCGTGCGCGGATCCTTGGGCGCGGCCTTTTTGCCGGATGTTTTTTTGCTTTTGGTTTCTTTTTCCATACTGTATATTGTTTTTTATTCTTATTCTGTTTATACTGCAAAGGTAATACCGCGTATGGGAAAGTTTGGTTCCCGATATGCTAAAACTATGTTAATATCTGCCTGCGTGTGAACCAATCATTTCTTGTGGCGTTTTACATGTACATAGCAAAATTACTTTTTCCATTGCAAGAAATGTGATAATGATTGGTTTATTATTTAACGTGGAGACACCGTGAGGCGTTTCCACGTTTAGCATATGTCCCTGTAGCAACTCTCACGGAATCACTGTGCCGCTGATCTTCAGCGTGATCTTCTTGCCGTTTGAGGCATTTGTGCGCACTTTCACGGCTTTGTCAAACTCTCCGGGACGTCCCTGCGGCAGATAGGTGACACGGATAGTGCCTTTGCCGCCCGGTTTTATCGGGTCTGTGGGATATTTGGGCTGTGTACACCCGCAACTTGCCTTTGCCGAGACAATCACCAGCGGAGAATCGCCCGTGTTGGTGAACGTGAACTCGCAGCGCACCGGCCCTCCTGACTCCCGGACAGTGCCGAAATCATGGCTCTTGGCACCGGTGAAAGTTATTGCGGACTCAGCCATCGCCATTGTGCATGCACACACAAGCGCGCCGAAAAGCAGAACTATACGTTTCATATGTATTCTCCTTCTGAGGTGTTATTTACCTTCTTTGTTGAAATAGAAATCAAGAACATTGCGTGCCGCTATGAATGAACTCAGCCTGTTTTCAAGCACACGGCGCTCGTTGTCCTCGAGCAGATCACGCACATCATGGTCATTGTAGAACCGTGAGCGCAGCTTCTCGTCAATGGTCTCATACATCCAGTAGCGGGCCTGATTGTTGCGTTTGGTCTCGAAGTATCCCGTGCTTTTCACAAATGCGAAATAGCGGTCAATCATGTCCCAGACCTCCGGAATGCCAAGTTCATAGTATCCCGAATAGGTCAGCACCTCGGGCACCCATCCGCTGGCTGTGGGCGGAAAAAGCTGCAGGGCGCTCTTGAACTGTGCCATGGCAAGCTGCGCGCGGTGCACATTGTCACCGTCAGCCTTGTTGATGACAATGCCGTCGGCCATCTCCATGATTCCGCGCTTTATGCCCTGAAGTTCATCGCCGGTGCCGGCAAGCTGAATGAGCAGGAAAAAGTCAACCATCGAGTGTACTGCCGTCTCACTCTGGCCAACGCCTACGGTCTCCACAAAGATATTGTTGAACCCGGCGGCCTCGCAGAGCACAATGGTCTCTCGTGTCTTGCGCGCTACACCGCCCAAAGAGCCGGCTGACGGGCTGGGACGTATGAATGCGTCTGGATGCACGGCAAGCTTTTCCATGCGCGTCTTGTCCCCGAGTATACTTCCTTTGGTGCGCTCGCTGGACGGGTCTATGGCCAGCACAGCCAGTTTGCCGCCATCCTTGAGCACATGCAGTCCGAAAACATCTATGCTCGTGGACTTGCCCGCTCCCGGAACACCCGTGATGCCTATGCGGCGGCTGTTGCCCGAGTATGGCAGACATTTCTCTATGACCTCCTGCGCAACGGCCTGATGGTCCGGGTGCAGACTCTCCACAAGCGTCACCGCGCGGCTCAGAGTGGTGATGTCTCCCTTGAGGATGCCCTCAGCCAGCTCACCCGCCGACGGCAACGGACGCCGCTGCCGGCGTACAAGATAAGGATTGACACTCGGGGGCTGCACAACGCCGCTGTTGACGGTCAGACCTGTATATTGTGAGTCGTTTTCAGGATGCTCCATGCTGTTGGGTATTAATGGAATTGCTTGCTATTGCAAATGTACTAAAATTCCATGATACCATAAAACCCAATTGTCAAAATTATCCTTAAATGCCTTTTCAAAATATATGCGGCGTACAATGGAAAGAGGACGTAAACACCTTCTAAAAAGTGACCCGCAGCGTCAGTGACTTGTAGCCCGGCACAAGCGTTGCGCTCACTCCCTGACCGCGGGCGGCTGCTTTCTCGCGTGCAACGCGCCGTGCCGGATTATGGTCAAAAATACCAACAACCTCGTTGAGAGGGTCAATCAGGAAAGCCACAATGTTGCCCACAACCGGAGATCCGAAAAGCCGGTAGTCATTGTCAACCAAGTGCCGTTTCAGCCTGTAGAAGCCCTCGCCGATGGCCGAACCTACGAGTGGCGTTATGAACAGATCCTGATACGAGGGCCGTTCCATAAACGCCTCAATGCCGAATTCCCATCCTACGGTTGAGATCAGTGTGCTGTAGAGCAATGACTGATAGAAATTGAAGCCGCATGAACGTGCACCCATAAAGTAAGCTGCGCCGGCATAAGGATGCAGCACATAGTTGAACACAAATTTGTCATGATCCCATTCCGGACCTTTTTTTAATACATGGTTCCGCCAGCGTGTGAACAGTGGCACATCCTGCAGCGCCGCACGATTCCACGATGTGGCATCCTCCGGCAGACATTCAAGCACAAAGAGCGTACCCACAAAAGCGCCTGTCAGCACACCGGTGTTTATCCACAGACGGCGCCAGTCATAGCAGCGGCCTGTCAGCGAGTAGGGCAGATCATAGATACTCTGCTGCGTGCCGCGGCTGAAATGGCCTTTCCGGGCATGCAGGTCCAAATCCAGATTGGGAACAGCTGTCGCGGGAACGTCCGGAACGCTGTCGGCCTGTGCATAAGCCGCTGCAAAATCAGGCATATCCTGCAGCTGATGCTTTGCCTGACGGTATATTGAGTCAACTGCCACGTCAAGGCTGTCATTGCCGCTTCCACGGCTTTCCGGAGCCTGTGCCTGCATCGCTGTGCCGACAAGCAGTAGCGCTGTAGCTGCGATAATACCATGTATTTTATCTGCCAGAGGTTTCATGGCCCGGATGTAAATAAATTAATTGAAACGTGTTGTATTTAGAGCATATCCCCCGGTTGTGTCGGGTATATTGATAACATTGCAGCCTTATGAACGGTTTTTTGAATGAATGTCAAAAATGTGTCTGCAAAGTTAAAATCAAAAAAAATCCCCATCAAATTTTGTTCCGAAAATGACCAACAATTTGTCAATTCTTCACACATTCCCTTCACGCATTCTCCCAAATCCACAAAAAGACAAGAGCGCCCCGGCAATCCGGAACGCTCTTGTGAAACAGGTCTATGATTTGTAAGCCCTCAGGTTTTCATTATTTCTTTGTCAGGGTGATCTGATAGGGCAGTGTGCTCAGGTCCAGACGGACATGATAGTTGCCGGCAGCCGGAGCGGCTATGTTGTCTCCCTTGTATTTCAGATCATTCACTTCACCGCCGAAGTCAATGTCCCATGCATGGTTTGCACGGATCTTGAACTCACCTGCGCCAAAAGCGATGTCACCTTCCCAGACAAGCATGTCTGCGCTCGGAGTCAGGGCAACATCGTTGTCCCAGCCCTGCGGGCATGCATCGCCGATGAGACCGAGAACGGTCACCGGAGCGAGATTGTAAGTCAGAGAGGCTATGTTGGCTGTGCACCAGTACAGGCCGTTGGCGGGGGCTGACAGGTTGCCTGCGCCGCCGTCGTTGGTCAGCTGACCCTCGGTTCCGTTGCTGCCGAAGTTGCTGCCGTCCCAGTTCGGTTTGCTGGTGAACTTGAACTCACCGTCAAGATGAGCGAAGCCCATATAGTTGGCATAGTCCTCGGTATAGAGCATCTGCGATGCGCCGTGGCTCCAGCCGTTTGAGTTGCCCGGAGTCCACAGATTGTCAATGGCTGACTTGAACTCATAGGTGCCTTCCTCCAGATTGATTGTGATCAGGAATGAGCCGCCTTGTTTGATGCAGCCTGCGCCGCAGTCAGTGGTGGCTGTGCGCGGTACGAGCATGCCGCTCATCTCCTCGCTGCCGTTCTCGGCAACACCCCATGATGCGTTGTCGGCATCAACCCAGTTGCCTGTGATATAGGTTGATTCGGGGACAACCTTCCACCACCATCCGCCGGCGGCATCGGCAGTGCTGATGTCAACCTTGAGGGTGAACACGGGATCGTCATAGGGACTCTCGTCAGAGTGGTTGAACTTCACGGCGTTGGCAACGCTCCAGCCGTTGATGGTGCCAAGCAGATAGTAGTTGTCCTCTATCACCAGAGTTGACGGATAGGGGAGTACTTTCAGTGTGAACGGGCCCCAGTAGGTTGTCGGGTCACCAAGACGCACGCTTGAATTATCCTTGTTGGCATAGGCCGCATAGCGCGCATAGATGGTGCGCTCCTTGGGACCCTTGCTGATGTTGGCATAGTAGATGCCCTGCAGGTCATCGGGGTTAACTGTCACAACACCGGTGTCACCGTTTCTCTCAACAGAAACCGGAACTTCGGCAATGCGGCTGAAAGACTCGTCCTTGCTGATCTGCATCACAATGTTCAGATCATAGTCAGCGGGGAATTCAGTCACGTTGAAATCCACCAGACTGATGGTCTGGGCGCTGTTGTTGAGCTCCTCGAGATTGAGAGTCGCATCGGTCTGCGCGTCGGCTGTCATCGTGAGGTTCTGGACATCGAAGATTGCAGGTTCCGGATTCACCGGCACACTGATCACATCGTTGTCATCGCAGGCAGTGAAGGTCAATCCTAATGCCACTGCCGACAATATTGCTAATTTCTTCATATATAAGCTTTTTATCATGTTAGTGGAATAGGGTTGTCATCATTCGGCTTCTGCCGGTGCCACACTGATGGTCATGGCGTTGAGATCCACACATATGGTCATCAGACCGCCCGGCCATGTCGGGAAGTTGAATGCGCCCTTGCCGGCCATAATCTTGCCGCTCCATGCGTTGTTGGCGTCAAGTGTCTCGTCAACGGGATTGTCATCGGTCTGTGCGCCGTATGAATCGGTATCCCAGTTGGTCAGTGTGGTGTAGAAGCGGAACATAGCCTCGCCCTGGTTGACCTGGAATGTGCCGTAGTATACATTTGAGCCTATCTCCTCGTCTTTCTCAAACAGACGCCATGCGCTGTAGTGCTCCACATTTGAGGGTGACGGACCTGACCATCCTTCGGGCTGACCCACCAGATAGATGAAGTTAGGCGACGGAATGGCGAAATAGGGCATCACTTTGTTCAGTGTGCAATAGTTGCTTGTTGTCACCTTTGAACCGGGTATGGATGCAATCTCGCAGGTGGCTTTCAGATAAACTTTCACGGTGCCGGGGAAAACATATCCGGCATCATCCTTGGTCAGGCCTGACAGTTTGCAGATGGCCTCGGAGATCTCGCTCTCCTTGAGCATGATGCGTGAGGAATTGTTCTCTGCCGAAACCTCGGCGGTGTTGGCGAATGACGGATCAAGTGACACCACAGCGCCATAGGTTGTGGGGCCCATCGGAGCGCCGTAGTCAGGGGCACTCTTAACAACAATCTCAAGTGTGCCGTTTGTGGTCAGCTCATAATATTGGTTCTGGAGCGCCGGCTCATAAACCTCAAACTTGCTGGCGTCAGCCTCGTGGAACACGGGCTTCTTCTCATCCTCGCAGCTTGAAAGGCCGAGCACTGCGGTGAGCGCAACCAGGAAAAATGATAATTTTTTCATGTGTAAAAAATGTTTTTATCAAGGGCCTTGTCCGCCTGTGTCCGCAACAAGGACACAGGCGTCCTCAGCCGGGGATGAAATCAATAGTTGGGATTCTGGTTAAAGTCAGGCTGTGCGCTGAGAATGTTGGTGGGTATGGGCATGATGTCCATGTAGCTGCGGAACGCCTGGCCGTCAACTGACATCTGTGTGCCTTTGAAAGCCCACATGTAGTTGCTGCCTGAGAATTTCTTGTGACGCACAAGGTCACTGCGGCGTGTCAGCTCCCAGTAGAGCTCGCGGCAACGCTCGTCAAGGATGTTGTTCGCGGTCAGGTCTGCGGCTTCCCAGGGAGTCACACCGGCGCGTTCGCGCACATAGTTCGCATACTCAAGAGCCTTGTCCTGTGTGCCGCTGCCGTTCATGATGAAACTCTCGGCATACATCAGGTAAACGTCGGCAAGACGCAGCAGGGGCAGGTCTGTGTCAACCCATGTCTCGGCACGGGCAGGTCCGTCACCGTATGAGCCGCCGTTCTCCTCGCTCCAGGCGCCGTCTGTTCCGGCAATCAGGTTGGTGAACTTGATAACCGCATAACCTTCTGAGAATTCGCTGAACTTGCCGTTGGCCTTTTTGAAGCCGTTTGACTCCATGCCCCACATTGAGCAGCGTATATCCTCTGACGGGTTGAACTTGTCTGAGAACTGTTGTGTGGCATGCATACATGCCCAGGGATTGTTGATGCCGTAGTCAGATGAAGACATATAGACACCGTTGGGGTCGCTGCTGTTGGTGGTGGCAGCGGCAATCAGGAACTGTGTGCCGCCATAGGCCTGTGTGTAGGCAGCGTCGTAGGGTATGCCCCACAGAATCTCGTTCTCGGCTTTGTTTGAGCCGCCGGGCATATAGGCGTCGTTGCTTGCGCAGAACAGATACAGATACTGATTGGCAAGACCTGAGCCGTTGAAACCGCCGCCTTTGTGACGTGCAATCACTTCATCGCACAGTGAGGCGCATTTGTCATAGCCGTTCACCTGATTGGTGGTGTACACCTGTGCGTTCAGGCAAAGACGGGCGTGGAGAGCCTGTGCGCCGTCAAGGCCCACATGGCCGTACTGTACCTGGTCATTGGGGAACTCGGCCTTGTACAGGGCCTCTATCTCGTCAAGCTCGCCGTCAAGCCAGTTGTACAGGAACTTGCGGTCTTTCTGCACGGGGGATGAGCCAATCTCGTCGGTGTCGAGCGTGAAAGAGCCCTGACCGAAGATGTCTATCACCCAATAGTATGACATGGCGCGCAGTGTGCGGGCCTCGAGGACCATCTTGCGCAATTCCGGATTCTCATTGTCACGTGCCTGCTGTATGAAGTCGTTACATACGGCTATGTGTGAGTACAGACGTGAGTATGTGCCGAATATGTTGGCATTGTCCTTGCCCCAGGTGTTGGTCACAAGGTCAACCACGCCAAGGTCAGGCCAGATCCATATGCACTCGTCGGTGGTGAACTCATTCATCATGAACAGGGCGCGGGTATACTGCGATGTTCCGCCGTCAATACCGCTGATGTCGCAGGCGCCGTTGGGACCGTACTGACCTGAATAAGCCATTCCGCCATAGCACTTGTTGAGCACGTTCTGGTAGTCGGCGGGCGTCAGCGTGTTGCCCGGAACCAGATTCGGATCATTGGGAGTCAGATCCAGATCACCCACACATGAGGTCAGTGTCATGGCTGCTCCGAACAGTCCGGCTGTCAATATTTTGATATATGATTTCATATATGTTTTTGTATTGCTTTTTGCAGTTTGTTTTTTGTTGACTTTTCTCTATCCTTGATCAGAACGTTGCCACCAGACCCAATGAGAAGGTGCGTGAGCGCGGATATACATTGTTGTCTATACCGCTGTGGTCCATGTCGCCGCCAACCTCGGGATCAAGTCCTTTGTACTTGGTGATGACAAACGGGTTCTGGACAGCTCCGAACAGGCGCAGACGCAGACGGTCGGCAAGCAGGTTGTTCCAGGTGTAACCAAGGGTGATGTTGTCGCAACGCAGATATGAGGCGTTCTCCAGGAAATAGTCGCTGAAATAATAGTTGGCGTTTGATTTGTCCTTGAAGTAGATATCGCTCTTCAGCACGTTGTTCAGACCATAGTTGGCAAGTGAGCCGGTGGCTATGTTGCTGGCGCGCATGTTGTCATAGACATAGTTGCCCAGTGAGGCACGCAGTGAGAAGCCCAGATCCCAGTTCTTGTAGGCGAACTGGTGAGACATGGTCATCACGACTGTCGGATCGGCGCTGTGACGCAGCACACGGTCATCGGAGTTGATGATACCGTCGTTGTTCTGGTCAACGAACACACCCTCGATGGGGTTGCCGTCCTCGCCGTATACCTGCTGCAGAACATAGAATGAACCTGCCGGATAGCCCACCTTGTGAGCCTTGATGGTGTTACCCGTCGCTCCGCTGATGCCGCCGGTGTTGATAACCTCGTTCTCGCCTGAGAGTTTGGTGATCTTGTTGTGGTTCCAGCCCACATTGTAGTTGACGGTCCAGGTGAAGTCCTTGGTCACAACCGGACGGGCGCTGATGTTGAATTCAACACCATAGTTCTCAAGGTCGCCGATGTTGCGGTTGAGCATGTTTGTTGTCGATGAGCCGGCGGGAATGGTCACGTATGACAGCAGGTCGGTTGTCTTGCGGTAGTAACCGTCAATGCTGGCTGTGATGCGGTTGTTGAGGAAGCCGAAGTCAAAGCCGGCGTTCCATGTCGTGGTGGTCTCCCACTTCAGGTCAGGATTGTAACCCTGCAGGAAATAGCCGGGCAGATAAGTCACGTTGCCGTTGCCGTCAACCACGGGATAGTACGAACCCGGGCCGGCTATTGAGTACATGGGCAGATAGTTGCAGGTGGAACCCACTTCCTGCTGACCGGTCATACCCCAGCCCAGACGCAGTTTCCACTCGTTCCACCATGAGCGTGTGCCGGCCATGAATGACTCCTCGGCTATACGCCATCCCAGAGCCACAGCGGGGAACACACCCCAGCGGTTGTCTTTTGAGAAGCGTGAGGTGGCATCGCCACGGACAGTGGCTGTCAGCAGATAGCGGTCCTTGAACGTATAGTTGATACGGCCAAAGAATGACAGCAGCTGCAGGTGCTCCGCATAGTGGTAGTTGCCGCTCGGGTCAACGATGTCGTTGGTGAAGTTCTTGCCGATGGCATCCGCTGTCGAGGGATTGTAGTCAAGATTGTAGGAGTATACTCCGGTGCCCTCGGCTACGCTGTAGGAGGGAGTGTAGAAGCCCATTGTGGTGGGACGGCCGTCCTCGGAGTTTGAACCGAAGTGACGCTCGCGTTTGTAGAAACGCTGCCATTCATAACCGGCGGTCACATCCAGATTGGAGTATATCTCGCTCAGTTCCTTGCGGTAGTTCAGGTAGAAGTTGAGGAGCGTGTTGCTCTTGAACTGCTTGCTGTAATTCTCAAAGCCGGCGCCGTCCTTGCGGTGGCTCCACCATGTGTTGGGAGTGTTGGCCTCGGTGATGTTCCACTCGCGTCCGCTGGTAACGTCATAGCCCAGGTTCAGGTTGGCATGCAGCTCGGGCAGGAAGTGGAATGAATAGTCAAGCTGAAGGTTACCGTTGCTGCGCAGCACATCGGCGTGGTGGTTGTAACCTTCAACATACGTCATCGGGTTGCGGCTTGCATTCTGCTCCACAAGCGCCTCATGTGAAGTATTGTGGTTAACCCAGGTGAAATAGCCGCCAAACAGATACTGCTGGCCGCTGTTGCCTGACACAGGTATGTTGGCATAGACCGGCTTGGTGGGGTCAAAGGCCATGGCGGCGCTCAGACCGCTTGCGTTTGAGATACGGTTGTGGACATAGTATCCGTGAACAGTTGCTGTTACACTCAGATGGTTGTCAAAGAACTTCGGGGTCAATGTGGCGCCCAGGGTGGCACGGTCCATTGATGAACCTTTCAGGATACCGTTTGAGTTCATGTATGAAGCGTCAACGCGGTAGGGAAGGTTCTTTGTCGTTCCGGAAACAGACAGGCTGTAATCAGATGAGAATGTGGTGCGCAGAAGCTCTTTCTGCCAGTCGGTGTTGTAGTTGCGGCCGCCGAAATAGAGACGATTCTGGGCTTTTTCGTCAAAGTTGGCCTTGATCAGGTCGGCGAACTCGTATCCGTCAAGCACATCCCAGGTCTTGGCGACTGTGTTGACATACATGTTCATTGAGAAATTCACTTTCGGAGCGCCGCTGTGACCCTTCTTGGTGGTCACGATGATCACACCGTTCGATGCGCGTGAACCGTAGATGGCCGTTGCAGAAGCATCCTTCAGCACAGTCATTGACTCGATTGACTCAGGCGAGAGCATGGCAAGAGGGTTGTCCATACCCCATATTTTTCCGTTGTCCAGAGGCACACCGTCAACAACAATCAGAGGGTCATTGCTGGCGTTCAGTGATGAGCCGCCGCGCACACGGATGGTGGCATTGCCCTCGGGACCGCCGGCGGTGGTAACAATCACACCGGGAGTCTGGCCCACAAGCATGTTCTGCACTGAGGTGGCCAGACCGGCCTCTATCTCGTCAGGTTTGATGACGGCCACTGATCCGGTGGCGTCCTCTTTCTTGACTGTTCCGTAGCCAATCACTACAAGTTCATTGAGCACCTGGCTGTCGCCTTTCAGATGTACTTCAATGTGTGAGTTCCCGTTCAGGGGAACGGTCTGTGTCTGGGCGCCCACATAGGTGATAACCAGAGTGGCATGGGTGGAAGGTACCGAAATGGTGAAATTACCATCGATATCCGTGGCCGCGCCGACGCCCGGCTGTCCTTGCACGGTGACACTGGCTCCGATGGCGGGTTCCTCATCAGGGTCATAGACAGTTCCCGTCACTGTCACCTTCTGTGCCAAAGCGGGGAAAAACATGAACAGTGCCATTGCTATGGCAAGCCATGCTTTCCGGTTCATTTGAAAACAAATGTTCTTCATGCAACAAGTTTTTTTAGTTAGACTTTTAAGTATTTATTTTTGAGTTTTATATTGTCAGTGATGGTCTGTCAGATTTGTGCGCCGCTGAACCCATCTGTGGTGCGTAGCTTAGGTTATTCTGTTTTTCGTGGCATAGAACCTTGGTGAAAAAGGCAGACATCCATAGGCGCTTGTCTGTCATGGCTGGATATCGCGGAGCGCTTTTTGACGCTCCCAACGCATTGATTGTTCGTCTTATAGTTTAATTTTGGTTGTCGTATTGTCCTGTGGCGACGTTGTTATCCGCCGCCATCTCCCGCAGCCACATGAAATGACCGGAGAATTCTGACTGCAAATTAAACATAATTTTACCAATCAGAATGACTTTTTGTAATGAATAACTAAAATTTTAATAAAATTTAATATTCTCGCCGCACTTCTTTCGCTGAATAGTTGCGCCTCAGAAGTTGCGACGCACCAGACGCCGTATGGTCAGCAGATTGGCCACCGTCACTACCAGAGTGATCAGAGCACCCGCGCACACCGCCGGCCACGGACTGCCCTGCGCTATGCCCATGTCCTCCATGCGCGGACGCCACCACGAGGCTCCCAGCTCAGTCAGAACCACACTCAGCACAAAGACAGTGACATTGACCGTTATCACCAGAGTGTTGTAAGGCCGCGCCGTCTGCCCCGGACTGTAGCCCAGCAGCATCAGGTCGTGAAGCTTGCGGCGGTTCTTCTGCAACAGCAGGAAAATGCTAAGCATCAGTATGAAAAACGCCAGCAGGGATATGATACCGCCTATCGCCGCAACAATCACTGTCACCAGTGTCAGGAAATACCCCGCCTTTGAACTGTCGGCCTTGTCACCGGCAATCTCATAGCCATTGCGCTGCATGTACCGTTCTATGGCCGGATCGCCGGGGCTGTTCACCTCAACGATCAGCCTTGACGGGTCAGCCGCAGCAACCTCCGGGCTGAAACACCTGTTGGCCCAGTCAATGAACTCCTGGGGTGCGGCAAGAGTGTTCAGTCTTGACGAGAATCCCACAATGCGCGCCGGCACCTCCATGCGTCCGCCCGTGCCGCTCAGCGTCAGCTTTATGGGCACACGCGCCATCAGCGTCTCGCTTATCTGGGGCATGCCGCGTGTGGCCGCGAAGCCGAAATTATAAAGCGTCAGATAGTCCTTGCTCATGATGATGGGCACCTCAGGCCTTGACGGATCAAAACTCCACTCCTCGGGCGAGACATCCAGAAACTCATCGGGAATGCTTTCCAGAAACATATACGTTGACATTCCCTTGCCCTGAAAGTTCACGGACATATAGACATTGAAGTTCGCCGCCGTGAACGTACCCGTGTTGCGCACCCAAGGCTGGCTGTTGAGTTTCTCAACCTCGGCGGCGCTGAAAGTGGTCTCTGCGCCCGCGCCGATGGCGTTCAGCGCCGAAACCTTCTTGGAAATCACCAGATAGTCCTTGCGCACAAATGAGTCATCGCTGTTGAAAGTGTCGCTCACATCGCCATAGAAACGCAGCGCGCAGAGCACAATGCTCAGACCTGCCAGATTGGCCAGCGCATAGCCCGCTATCTGCCACACCGATATGTTTTTGCGCAACAGGCGCCACACAAGATTACCATTCTTATTTCTGCTCATATTGCCGATGTTTGTTTTCCGGTGATTTTTATATGATTCGTATCTGAATATGTATTAGGCAGCCTTCCGGCATCTTTACAGGTTCAATGTCAGCGGACTTTCAAGCAACAGATGGTTTCCCACCGATGTCGCCACCACCGATGCTCCGGCCTCCGCAGCCACACGCGTCACCATCGCCGCCACAATCCCGTTGTTGCGTGCGTCAAGATGGCTCACCGGCTCATCAAGTATGATAAAGTCAAAAGGCTGGCACAGGGCACGTACCGTTGCCGCGCGCTGCTGCTGTCCTATGCTCAGAAGCCCGGCGCGCTGCCCCGCCTTATGGTCAATCTCAACCTCCTGCAGCATGGCCATGATCTCCCGCTCGCTGTAACGGTCCGTCAGCCGGTTCTTTATGGCGATGTTCTCCATCACGGTCAACTCTCCGAAAAGGCGCATCTCCTGCGGCAGCAGAGCTATGTGCCGCCTGCGTATGTCGCACCATTCGGCTATGCCAAGACTCCTGATGTCTGTGCCGTTGAAACTTATGGTGCCGCTGTAGTCGCTGCGGTTGCCATAGATGAATGAGCACAGCGATGATTTGCCCGTGCCGCTCTCGGCCATTATCAGATAATTCTCCCCGCGCCTCAGTGTCACGCTGCGCCGCCACACCTCCGAGCGGCACACCGGCTCATCGGCCTCGGCGCCCGCAAAGACATCCGGAAGCGTTGCCTCGAGAGTTATAGTGTCAATCCTGTCCATTATTTCAGAATGCCGGAGGGTAGCGCATCAGCACCACTCCTCCGGCAGTTTAATAATACATGTCAATGCCGGGCTATCCGGCTGTCAGATCATTTTATATTGCTGCCTATCAGGCCCATCAGCGTCTCCAGGAAATTCTTGTCCGTGTCAGTGAGAGTGATGGTCAGCTTGGAGCTGTTGCCTGTGCCGGTCCACGAGCCTTTGGTGCCGAAAGGAGCATTCAGCGCGGCGGCCACATTGCTGTTTTTCTCAACATTCCATGCCACACCGGCCAGCGCGCCATTGAAAGCATCAGCGTTCACAGGGCATCCGCCGCCCTTCACGTTGGCGTTGCTCACAACAAGCACATTGCCGTCAACTTTGGCATAGAAAGTGGCATAGACTGGCTGACGATAGCTGTCATAATCATAATAGCTATATGAATAACTGTCATAATTGTACTTATAGTCAACAACAGCCTTCACAACGGCCTGCACGCCCGGGGTATGGCTCTCTGCCGGAGTACCTGACATCTCCATCAGAGCAACAGCCGTGTCAAGAGCCTTGGCGGCCGATGCATTGTCCTTGAACTTGACGCAGCCCACCAGATTCCAGCCGTTGAGCTCATCAACTTCCTGCAGGTCAACCGGACCGCCCATCACCATGATGGTGCTGCCCAGATTGCCCATGAATGTGTCAAAAATCTCCAGAGTCATGGAGTCACGCATGGCACTCTGCGGAATGTTCTTGCGTACGTATTGGGCAATCTTGTTCATGTCGCCGGCGGCAGCAACAAAAATATCATCCTTGTTGCCATATTTCAGCAGGCCGGTGTCAATCTCGCCGTTGTCCTTGTACAGGTTCAGAGCCTTGCCTTCCTGGTCAAAGATCTCAACCTCCATGGTGGCAGTCTTTTCGGCAATATCAAAATAGCCGCAGTACACACCTTTCAGCGCCTTCCGGGCATATTCAGCCATCTCAGGCATCGATGCCAGCGCCATGCGGTAGGAATAGTCATTGCTCACAAGCTTGCCGATGTTGCGCGCATCAACAAGCACATTGCAGATATGCTCCGCCTCGAGGCGCTCTTTTTTCCATGCACTGAGCGGGTTGTCCTTGACATCGGCCTCCCATGCCTCCACAAAGTCAATGGCACGTGACGCTTTCATGGGCTTGGCATGCTTGAAAGGCAGAATGGCCAGCTTGTCTTTCAGAAGGAGAGTACCCTCCTCATCGCCCACGGTGACATAGCCGTCCGTCTCATCAACTTCAAAGTCACTGATGGCATCGGCCATGCTCTTGGCAAAGTCCTTCTCGTCATCCACATTCCAGACAAGCAAGAAGTCGGGATTCTCTATATCCTTGAACTTCAGGGCCAGCAGGCAGTTGCTCCAGTCCATGCCCTTGAACTCCATGATCTCCTCCATGCGTGAACGTTCACGGCTGCCCATCAGCGACAGCAACTCGTCAAGACTCTCGCTGGGCTTGATCTTGCCATCCTCTACGGTGCTGCCTGTGGCGCCTATGGTCCGGCTTATGTCACCGGTGATAACAATGTCAGTCTTGTCCGATACAAAACGGTCAAGCTTCCCGTCGATCGAGTCATTGCCCGAGCACGAGGCCATCAGCATGACAGCCGCCAAAGCTGCCAACGCCGCCGATACCCTGAATTTTTTCATAGTGTGATTGGTGTTATGTGTGAATAATGTTTTTGCAAAGATAAAGCAAATATCGTAACTTTGCAAAATTAAAAAGGTTGTAATTCAGACAATCGCTAAAGAAAAAACATATGGACTGCACAAACCAATGCCTTTCCGACCGCGTCAGCGCACTGGCCGTCTCGGCAACACTGGCCATGTCACAGAAAAGCCAGGAACTCCGCGCCCAGGGCGTGGACGTCATCAACCTCTCAGTGGGCGAGCCCGACTTTAACACCCCTGACCACATAAAGCAAGCCGCCGTCCGCGCCATAGACCAGAACTACACATTCTACAGCCCCGTGCCCGGATACATGTCCCTGCGCGAGGCTATCGCCGCCAAACTTCTCCGCGAGAACGGCCTCACATACAGCCCCCAGCAGATAGTTGTCGGCAACGGAGCCAAACAGGCCCTCTGCAACGTAATCCTCTCGCTCATAAACCCCGGCGACGAAGTCCTCATACCCGTCCCCGCATGGGTCAGCTACGTGGAAATGGTCAAACTCGCACAGGGTACACCCGTCACCGTCCACGCCGGCATAGAAGACAACTTCAAGATCACCCCTGAGCGCCTCCGTCGGGCCATCACACCCCGCACACGCATGGTGCTCATATGCTCGCCCTCAAACCCCACCGGCAGCGTCTACACCCGTCAGGAGCTCCAGGGACTTGTCAGCGTCCTCGCCGACTACCCCGGCATAATGGTTGTCGCCGACGAAATCTATGAACACATAAACTTCACCGGCTCATTCACCTCACTGGCCTCATTCCCCGAGATCGCAGACCGCACAGTCATCATCAACGGCGTCTCAAAAGCCTACGCCATGACCGGATGGCGAATAGGCTACTGCGCCGCGCCACTCTGGCTGGCAAAAGGCGTCAGCAAACTCCAGGGGCAATACACCTCCGGAGCATCATCCATAGCCCAGAAAGCCGCCGAAGCCGCCTATAACGGCCCACAGGAATGCGTGCAGGAAATGTGCCGCGCCTTCCAGCGCCGCCGCGACCTCGTGGTCAGCCTCGCCTCACAGATCCCCGGCCTAACCGTCAACCGCCCCGACGGAGCATTCTACCTCTTCCCGCAGGTAACAGCATACATCGGCCGCAAAACCCCCGACGGACAGACACTTCAGACATCCGCCGACATAGCCATGTACATCCTCCGTCAGGCACACGTCGCCGTTGTTGACGGAGCTGCATTCTGCGCGCCCGGCTACATACGCCTCAGCTACGCCACCTCCGATGACAACATCACCCGTGCCATGCACCGCATCGCCGACGCACTGGCCGGGCTCTCCTGAAACAACACAGACAACACAGAGACAACAACCACATAACACAGAAAAGAAACCATGGACTTTATACAGGAACTCCAATGGCGCGGCATGATCCACCAGATGATGCCCGGCGTTGAAGACCAGCTCAAAAAAGAAATGACAACCGCCTACCTCGGCATAGATCCCACCGCTGACTCACTCCACATCGGACACCTTGTCGGCGTCATGATGCTGCGACACCTCCAGCGCGCCGGACACCGCCCCATCGCACTTGTCGGAGGCGCCACCGGCATGATAGGCGACCCCTCCATGAAAAGCCAGGAACGCAAACTCATTGACGAGAAAACACTGCGCCACAACCAGGAGGCCATCAAAAAACAACTCTCGCGCTTCCTTGACTTTGACAGCGACGCACCAAACGCCGCCATCATGGTCAACAACTACGACTGGATGAAAGACTTCTCATTCCTCGGCTTCATCCGCGACATCGGCAAGCACATCACCGTCAACTACATGATGGCCAAAGACTCCGTTAAAAAACGCCTCAGCGGAGAAAGCCGCGAAGGAATGTCATTCACCGAATTCTCCTACCAGCTACTTCAAGGCTACGACTTCCTCCACCTCTTTCAGGAAAAAGGATGCCGCATACAGCTCGGAGGCTCAGACCAGTGGGGAAACATGACCACCGGCACCGAGCTCATACGCCGCGTCACCGGCCAGGAAAACGCCTACGCCATCACATGCCCCCTCATCACAAAAGCCGATGGCGGAAAATTCGGCAAAACAGAAAGCGGCAACATATGGCTTGACCCCCGCTACACATCGCCCTACAGATTCTACCAGTTCTGGCTCAACGTCAGCGACGCCGACGCCGAGAAATACATAAAAATCTTCACCACCCTCACACAGCAGGAAATCCAGGACCTCGTGGCACAACAGACAGCCGATCCCGGACAGCGTCCCCTCCAGAAACGCCTCGCCCGCGAGATCACCGTCATGGTACACTCCGAAGCCGACTACCAGGCCGCCGTCGAAGCCTCACAGATCCTCTTCAGCAACCAGGCCCGCGACATCCTCCACCGCATCGACGAAGACACACTCCTCGCCGTCTTTGAAGGCGTACCCTCATTCCGGGTCAGCCGCGCCGATATCGAGGCAGGTATCAAACTCGCCGACCTCCTTGTTGACAAAGCACCCGTGTTCCCCAGCAAGGGAGAACTCCGCAAACTCGCCCAGCAAGGCGGCTTCTCAGTCAACAAAGAGAAAGTCACTGACGCCTATGCACCCGTCTCAACAGACATGCTCCTCAACGACAAATACATACTTGTGCAGAAAGGCAAGAAGAACTACTATTTGCTCACGGCTGTCTGAACCGGTGTCTGATCACCGCCGCCGCCCAGCGTCACCGTCTCCGCGCCCGCTGAATACAACGACAGCCCGAAATCGCCAATAACCCTGGCAACATGCTCAATCACACCGCTCTGGATGCCCTCATAGGCATTCCAGTCCGTTGTGTTGCTCCAGCACCACACCTGCAGCGGGATGCCATAAACCGTCGGCTCAAGCAACTGTACCAGAATGCGGTGAGTGTCACTGATGTGCGGATTGCGGCTCAGATAAACACAAAGATATGCCCTGAAAAGACCCAGATTCGTCTCAAGCGTGCCATTCACCTTTCTCAGGCCGCCGTTCACCATCCAGCCCCCGTCACCGCCATCGCTGCGGATAGCAGAGATGACAGGCGCAAGCTCCGGATACTTTGCCGACAGCGACGCCACAAGCTCAGGCGTGCACCCGCGCACACCCGCATAGTCAATCGTGAAATTCTGCATTATACGCCTCACGCCACTGTCACTCATCCCGCGCCAGTTCTGGAAAGAACCGCTCACAAGCGTATACGGCGGAACAGTGATGATCGTATTGTCCCAGTTCTGAACCTTCACAGCCGTCAGAGACACATCAATCACCGTACCATTGGCCGGCGTCCCCGGCACAACAATCCAGTCACCCACATGCAACATATCATTCTGACTCATCTGTATGCCCGCCACAAAACCAAGAATACTATCCTTGAAAATCAGCATCAACGCCGCCGCAAAAGCACCTAAGCCGGCCAACAGAGCCATTGGAGACTTCTCTATCAGCACTGACACACAAAGAATACAGATCACAATCCACACAATCCCCTTCGCAACATTCAGAATCCCCTGAATAGGCAGATTACGCGTGTTCATCCGCTCATTGTAACGGTTGAAAATAAAAGTCAGAACACCGTTCAGACCCACCGCAAAAGCAATCAGCGTATACACCCACACAACATTCATGATCACATGCAGCGACTCCGACTGCCTGTTGAAAGCAAACGGAATCAAAGCCATGAACACCAGCGGCGGAATCACATGAAAACACTTGCTCAGCAAATGCTCGCGCAACACCTCCTGCGCCAGCTTGCCCTTGCGCAGAGCCACAGCCTTGCGCGTCAGCCACAGCAAGCCATACTTCAGCGCAAAGCCGATGACCAGAGCCACAACAGCCACAGCCACCACATAAGCCACAGACTGAGCCGTCGAGTTGCCCCCCAGACCCACGAAACCTAAAAAACGGTCAATGCCGCCCATCAGCCACGCCGCAATGTCATGCGACGGAATCAACGACGGAGCCTTCGGCAACACCTCCGTCACATCAGCCAGAAGAGTCATAACATCCACAGATTAAAAATATTTCCACCATTACAACACCCCTCCCCCCGCCAAAGTTTAACCCCCATATTTGAAAAGCCGGGAAACCGACATTCAGTTCCCCGGCTCTCGCAAAGCCTGAATCAATAACCAAATCCATCAGGCATCAATGCCTTGTGCCTCCGATGATATGCCCATTGTGCCACACCTCAAAAGTGTGCCAATGGCTGCCATCCAGATATCGTGAGACATAGACCGTATATGATCCCGTGCCCTCATTCAGATGTGGCGTAAAGTTCTCATAATAAATCTGTCCGTTGGCTTCATTTATGATTTTCAGCGTCATGGATTTTGAACCCGGCTCAAATGAGTGGTAATTGAACTTGTACTCCCTTGCTCCATAATTGTAATGGCCTGAAGTGACAGATACCGGCACAAGTGACTTTACCCGGTCCACAACATCTTCCGCAGCATTTTTCAATAGCGTCTCCCGTTGCAGGGCCAGGTTCAGGGAGTCATTCCGGCGTCCAATACTCTCTATAGTATCATTCTTGCTGGATATGGTATTTTTAGCAGCTGTAAGATCATTGCGCGTATCTCTGAGACTCCCTTCCGTCTCCGTCAGGGAATTATAAAGGAAAAACAACCCCACACAACAGCACAGCACCAGAATAAAAAGAAGCACAACCTTGTGATATTGTTTCTTCTTCCGTTCAAGTTCTGATACACGGTCGTTCAACTCCTTTATGACAGAATCACGGTCCGTAATCCGACTCCGCAGACTCGCTATGATGCGCTCCGTATAATTGGAATCAATCCCGGACTCGTACTCCACCACAACACGGTTGCTCTCATCTGACAACTTCACAATCACACTGTCATCCTCACCGCTGGCAACATATTTGGTGCGGTGGATACCCTCATATTTTTTGCTCAGTTCCTCCGTGCCAAAGTCATTGTTATAGTCAAGCGCCGCATTGATCACAGATTTCAGATAGTCATACGCCTTTATGTCATCGCAGAACTCTGCCACAGTGAACGCTATGTCTCCGTTCTGCGTACGTTCCAGATAATTCCGGTTTCTAACTGCCGTATTCTCAATCAGACTACGCAGGAATCCAAATAATTTTTTTGGATATTCAAAACGGATATGGTTGAATATCAGGCAAATTCCAATGAGCTTGCCATTGCCCAGATCCTCAATGAAAAGATAATGCACCAGATCATGACTGCGGTATATCACACCGCGTGCTCCGCTGAGGTCACGACACGCCTCCGCAAACATTTTTTGCGTATAGTCCTGAGGATACTGACTGTATTTTCCCCCGGGATTTCCGAATACATACAGATTGAAGTTCACTGCCGCTCAAAAATTATCACATTCTCTGCATTGTCTACCGTATGGCGCGGCAGCTCCCGCATTATATTCTGGCCCACCAGAAGCGGAGCACTCGTGTTGGCTGACACACATGCCTCTATATCATGGAGAGTAAGTGACTGATTGTCACGCGCCGGAATCAAAATCTCGGCAAGGTTGAAAACATACTCCTCCGTGTACGACCCATCAGCTATCTGTGCCACAATAGTGCCCTGCAAATCATCAAGAGTGATCTTTCCGGCCTTGTCCAGTCTCTGCAGTTCCAAAGCCGAGATGCTTGTTATCGACGCGCCTGTGTCCCACAGCATATTGAAAGGCTCTCCGTTCAGAGAAACCTGTATCTCCATGCATCCTCCATCTTTTGGTGTAAAGGGAACAACAACCTTGTCCGAACTCAACGACGCCACTTCAACTGTGTCCTCGTCCCACACCTGAACGCGCGGTGACGGCTGCTGACCGCCTCCGCATCCCGTAGTGGCCATCGCCACACACATAGCAGCCGTTGCTGCCATCCTGTCAAAATGTTTCATTAATCCTATTGCTCTATATTAAAATACGGTTCTAAACTCAAATAAAATTCTCTCAGGGAACCTATGTGTTTCAACTGCGCGGCCGACAGCGTTGACTGATCCATTGCCTTTAGCTCCTTGAGGTTTGAATAAAGTTCCTCTTTCTTCCGGTCAATTGCCGCTCCTATAAGTTTGTTAAGATCAATTTCCTTATTGGCCGCATACTCTTTCGTTTCCTTTATAACGTTCCTGATGTCATCGCACAGAGCCTCTATGTCCCATACTTTGCACACTGTCTCATAGTGCTTGCTCAAGGCTGCCGGAACCATCCGGCCCTTCAGATCCTCCATCCGGAACACAGACTCATCCTCCGCCAACAGAAGCAGTTGCCACACCTCATTCTCTGTTTTTTGCTTTGACTCCAATTCTTCTATCTTGCAGTCAAGACTATCCACCAACGCAAAGAGATCATTGGCCATAAGCTCAAGATGTTCTATTTTAGCGTCCTTATTTTTTATACTTGGATATTCATCTTTCTGCGCGTTTATGTCCAGACGCAGCTGCTCAACTGAAACCGCCATAGTGTCTTGCATCTCAGTCCCCTGCGATTCCTGCGCCACCATGTTTACACTCATCAGCATGGCGCCGATCAATGCCGGTCTACGGCACTGTCCGTTCCTAAATATCTGTTTTAAAAGTTTCATTTTCTACAGGTCTGATTGTTATCTTGTCTTTATTTATTGTGAATCTCACGGATTTGTTTTTTTCCATTTTCACTGTGTAGCTTCCTTTTTTATGTCTTATTCCCTTAAATCCACAGATAACTTTTTGTGTAGGGGTGGTTGATATAGTAATATATGTTCCAACATTAGCATCGTATTTGTTTTCTGTTCCGGTATTTCCCTTTATTGTCTTCTCCCATAGCTGTTTGTTATTATCGTCGGTATTTACCACGGTGATGGTGAAAGGTTGAGGTTGTTCTGCCGCTTCCGGTTTTGGTGTAGGTGTCTTAAGATTGTCTC
>JAUNPQ010000029.1 GCA_030536615.1 Bacteroidales bacterium
TCTACTCCCCGGACGGAATTCTCTCTCCTCCCCATAACATCGGAGGCCGCGCCCCTGCCAAACAGGGACGCGGCCTCCCGCCTTAAACGTCATTATATTATCTCATTCTGTTATTTACCCATAACTGCACACAGATCAGTTCACCACCAGAATCTTGGTGACCGCGCCTGAGCTACTGCCATTGGCGTTCTGCGAGGCATAGACATAGTACACGCCCGTGCGCACACGCTCACCGGCACTGTTGCAGCCGTCCCACACGGCCATACCGCCGTCTGAACGCATCTGCGCAATCACATTGCCCTGAGCATCGGCGATCTTCACAAGAGAGTTGTCCATCAGACCGCTGATGGTGATCCATCCTGAATATTCAGGACGCACCGGATTGGGATAGGCATAGACCTCCGAGTAGTCAGACGCCGCCGGTGACGATGTTGAGTTGTACGACACCAGTCCCGTGGCAAGACCGAAGTACACAATATTGCTCTTCGGATCACACAGAACGGAATAAACCGAGTTTGACGGCAGGTCAGAATTCTCAGCCGTGAAATGCTCCAGAATCTGATCGCCGGCCTGACTCACCAAGTACACGCCTGAGTTCTCGGTAGCTATCCACTTGCGGTCCGCAGCATCCGTGTCCATGTCATTTATCTGCTCGCTTTCAAGCAGATAGTCGGCATATATCGTTCCATCGTTGCGGGGCACCTTGAGGCGCGTTATACGCGTTGTGGGATCAACCGCCGCAGCCGGATTGGGAAATTCCACAATGCCGTCGCGTGTGCCCATCCACACCCGTCCGCGGGCATCCTCCAGTCCGCATATCCACAGACCCGGCGAAAAAGTCTTGCCGTCCTGATCAGTATAAGTGTTGACGCGCGCATAGATGTCATCGGCCGTGTTGGTATATGTGCCGCGCGTGTCTGTTATCTTCAGCAGCGCGTCCTCATTCTGCATGCGGTCAAAGGCAAACATTATGCCCTTGCTGGTGAAGAATGATCCCATGTCCTTGTTGCCTTCGTCAATGCCCTTTGATTTGGCCATCACCCAGTCATCGACGGTGATCTTGCTCAGATCGCCCTTGAGCTTGGCCTTTGGAAGCACGCAATAAGGCGCATAACGGCCATTTCCTTCCAGCTGCCATCCGCCTACCCACAGGTTGCCCTCCGGGTCAAAGAGAACATCGGAGGTGATGGCACCCACACCGTCAGCAGCACTCCAGAAACAGTACATGGGCATGTTGCGGCGGTCAAACTTGGCAATCTCCTTGTTGTCCTCAACAACATAGACACCCTCCAGATAATTGGCTATATAATAGCGCCGGGGGTTATCAGGATCAACCACAAGGCGCTCCGGGCCGCCATACATCTTGGTCGAGTTGTCGCGCCTCTGATAGCTCTTGGTGACAGCCTTGTCGGCGCTTGCCACCGTGATTGAAGCATCATGGATGCGGCCATTCTCTATATAATCAGTGGCCTGCGGCACATCAACACCGTCACCGGCGCCGCCTATGCTCTTGAATGCCGTGTTGCCAAGATTTGACAGATAGATGCGTGAGCCGTCGGCGCTCTTGCGCAGGAAAGCCACCTGCTTCACCGTCGATGTTCCCTCGGGACGGGCGCGGTCCATGAGCACCGTCAGTCCGCCGTCCTCGCCAAGACGGTAGTTGCCCACACCGTTCTGACCGCCTGCCCACAGGTCATTCTGCGATTTGCTGAATGATATGCAGTTGCCCTTCAGCTCATCAGGCAGTGTCTGGCGACTCTGTATGGCGCCGTCGGTGCCTATATACACTATCTCCGTGGCCGTCACACACATGGCGCGGCCATCGGGCAGTATCTCGACATTCTGAGTCGGCACAACCTCAAGATTTTCCAGACTCAGGCGCGTCAGCCTGTCCCAGTTTATGCCCACAAGCAGAAGTTTGCCCGTGGAACTGCAGTCAGTCAGTATATAGTCACCGAGCTGATAGATCTTGTTTGACCGGTTGGCATACAGTTTGGCTCCTTTGTCAAAGGTGTTGTGTCGGTCTGTGACAGGGGTGATGTAGTGCACCGCCGTCTTATAGTCAAACATCACCAGATAGTCCTTCATCACGGCCAGACAGCGTATGTCAGCCGTGGGATAGACCGCTGACTCAATCACCCCATGGGTTTTCTCGTCATAGACAACAAGGCCGAATTTCGTGGCCACGAAAATGCGCCCGTTGCCGAACGCCACATCGTTGATCCCCTTGTCCTGAGTCATCACAGCGTCCTTTATATCACTGAGGTTCACCACCTTGCCATTGTCATATATCAGATCGATGTTTCCCGTGGCATACGCAAGAAGCAGATAGCCGCCCTCGCGGTTATAGAACATTCCCGTTATCTCGGAGTCATTGAGTTTGTTTGATGTTGTGTAGCAGTATGTCTCCTGCGTGTCCTTGTCATATGAGAACAGGCGCTGGTCCGACAGATAGTACACCTTGTCACCGGCATCAGTGACGGCAGACACTCCGTTGTTATAGACCGGATAAAGGGTCCACTGCCCCACGGTCTTCTGTGCCGCGGCCTCGGGAACGCCTCCGGCCACAAATCCGCCCAGAGCCAGCAGGGCGATAATAAATGGTTTACGTATCATCTGGTGTTATTGTTGTTTTTCTGTTTTTCGTTTCTGAGGAAATCCACAAAGGCACGCACGGCGCGTCCGCGGTGGCTCACAGCATTCTTCCTGTCGGCACCGGCCTCGGCAAATGTCTGCGTCCATCCTGCGGGCACAAACAGCGGATCATAGCCAAAACCATCGCCGCCACGCTCACTGTCAAGGATATGGCCTTCAACCGTCCCTTCAAAGAGATGCTCTGCGCCACGGGCGTCAATATAGGCTATCACCGTGCGGAAGCGGGCTGTACGCGCCGCCGGCTCAACGCCCTGCAGCTCCGAGAGCAGGCGCTGCCGGTTGGCCTGCGCGTCATGGCCTTCGGCACATCCGTAACGTGCCGAGTGCACCCCCGGACGTCCGTCCAGGGCATCGACCTCCAGACCCGTATCATCCGCAAAGCACGGAGCACCATAACGTGCGGCCACCCATCGCGCCTTGGCCAATGCATTGCCCTCAAGGGTCTCCGCATCCTCCGGAATATCGGCATCGCAACCCATGTCTGACAGCCCGCACACAACAATGTCACCGCCCACAATCTCACGAAACTCCTTGAGCTTGTGAGCGTTGCCGGTGGCAAAAATCATCTCTGCGCGGGCATTGCCCTTTGTTTCTCCCGTCTGTTGGCGCATAGTCATACCTTTCTATCTTAACGCACAAAATTACAGATTATTGTGCATCCCGCCAAATTACAACACGTCAGGCATACCGCGCGGCCTTATATGCCCGCAGCATGCCTGATGATTATTCCTTACTGTTGTCTTAGAACTGATAGGCTATGCCTATTGTGTAATTGTCATTGCGCTCGTCCTCGTAGTAGGGATGATTCATAGACACGCCTACAGAGGCACGGAAGCGCAGTTTCCACACAAATACATCAAGGCCAAAGCGCCACCATGCCGACGTGACTTTATCCTCATCTCCCTGAGAATAAACATCGAATTCACATCCGGCCCTGTAAACAAGCCTATGGCACGGCATATTTTGACACCTCCAATCGCACCAAGATTGATCCCCAAGGTTGATTTATTACTTTCATCAAAATGAGGAGTTATCATATTGCCGTTCTCATCAATATAAACGCCATATAATAATTCCCGATGATGGCTCAACCAGGTCAGGCCGATCTGAGGCTCCACATATATCCTGTTGAGAAAATTGAACTGGTAGCCGCCATTCAGCTCCAATCCATGATACTCACTGTAATCTTCACGCTCTTTCAACGAGTTAACAGTTGACAGTTCGACTGTAAAACCGTTGTTCTGCGCCGGGAGGGCCAGACAACCCACCATTGTTATTATGGCCAAAAATATAATCTTTCTCATAATTTGCAAGATTTAAACAATTGGTATTTATTAAATTAATAAAACACCTAAAAACGAATGAGAAGAATCCGGTTATTTAATGTAAAAAAAAATGATTGCATATAATTTTTGCAAAAATATGTAATGTAGCCCGCATTGTCAATAATTTTTAGTTAAAATTCGCTAAAAATCCATGATTATCGTATGCTCTGCAAATCTGACAGTCAAATTATCCGCTGTGCACATCCGTAGGAAAACAAGGAGCCATACCGCCGTATCTTTGCAGCGTAAAAAACCATGCCTTTATAAGAAAGATATTATGCTTGTAAACACACATTCACGCGCAGGGTCACCGCGTCTCAGAGCCGACCACGTCCTCAACCTCAGCCCTGTCTCTCACACTGATGCCACGGTGCTCCGGACCGCTCAGGCGCCGCGTATTCTCCTTGATGCCGAGGCTGCGGAGGGGATTGTCCCTCTGACAACTGACAATGGCGGAGCTACTCTCATCGCCGCTCGCGGACGCACTCTGCTGTCCGTCAGCAGCGGCACGGCCACAGAGATATGCACACTGCCCTCCAACCCATCATGTGCCCTCATCGCCGCCAATATGATGACGTTGATGACAGCCCGCGGACCATTCCGCCTTGACCGCGACACTCAGAGCGGCGCATGGCTGCCGCAAGGACTCCCCGGTGATTTTCCGGCAGTGTGTCTGACAGCCCGCGCCGCCGGCGTGTTCAGCGCCGTGGTGCGACAAACCACTTTAGACAAGCTCGGAGCTGCCTGTGCCGCCGCATACACAGACATCGCAATGCGAGCATCGGCAACCGGACTGCTTGTCCAGCCGGTACTTGCCCGCGCTGTGATGCGCGACAGCTCGGGACGCATCCTGCACACAACTCCGCCGGTGGCGGTAATGCTGCCCGCGGGAGCACAGCTTGCCGACACGTGGAACTTCACCCCCGGCACTGATGACAAGGGCAATGAAGTGGCCGATGCCGCCACTTTCTCAGCTCAGGCCTATGTCCTCCATATCTCTGCGCCCGATGGCACTGCCTCGCGCTGGGCTGATACAGTAGACACTCTTGAGATCCAGGTATCGCCGCAATTCCATCCCCTTGACTCAGCCGCCTCAGCCTCCGTGATCAGCACCCGCGGCGAGGGCACGCGGCGCATAACGGTTGTTCCGGCAGGTGCCGGACGCTGTCCCGCACCCACACGTCCCGGAGCGGCGGCATTGCTGTTGGCCGGCGCGGCGGCACGGTTCAGTACAATAGCCCGCACGGCCATGGTCATAAAAAATCCTTTCGCCACGGCACTTGACAGAGATATTCCGATCGCCGCCGCCCACTCACCGGCACGTGAGGCTGACACTCTGGCCGCATCTCTGGCCGCACCGATAAATGTGCCTGAGGACACAGATCAGACTATCTCCCGGCCTTTCAGCGCGCGCTCAGGCACCATAAGCGGCAACACCGTGGCATGGAGTGGCATAACACCTCTGCGCGCAGAGCCGCCATCACCGCTGGTGTGGGCCGCGACAACGGGAAACAGGCGGTTCGAGGCCCTGACACGCGTGCGCTTTTCAACCGGGGACTGCATCTTTGCCCGGCATTCCGGTTCATGCAACCCGACAGCCATCTCGCCGCTGACGGTATATCCCGATGCCGATGCCGTGGAACTGGCGGTCAACATCACCGTCGACGGTGTGCCTGATCCGGTCTCGTTCACCGTCCCGTTGCGTCCGGATGCATCGGGGCTACAGGCAGTGGGAACAGCTGAAAGCCCGCTGCATGTGCCCGTTGACGCTCCCGAGGCCGACCTCGATGTGGGGGAGGCCGTGCAGACCTCCGCATGCAACACTTCTCTCATCGCCATCGCCCGTGCCGCCGATCCGCTGTCGGTCACTGCCACTACGGTCACTGCCGCTCCGGTGACGTGCATATTGCCGGCGCGCAGCTCAGGCGCTGCCTGGGATTTCGGGCGCGCCCGTTTTCTGGTATTCTCATCAGCGGGCATGGAGATCCTGGCCGTAAACGCCTCACGCAACACCGCCGCGCTCAACAACATAGGTGCCGGCGCCATTGCCAACGCGCATTGTGCCGCCGATAGTGGTGACCGCATATATGCTCTTGCCGGCAGAATGCTCCTCGCCGTTACCGGTTCAACGGTCCGTGTCATTGACACAGACGTCCCCGGTGACCGCCTGGCGTGGATAGCCCCGGCACGTGAGGTAGTGGTGGCCGACACTGACGACAATGTGGCGCGACATTATCCGGTGGACCTATCCGGGCATTATGAGACATCTCTTGTCATACGCGGCATCTGGCTGGCCCATGCGGGGAATGCTTTTTTCACCACAGCCGCCGGACTTCTTTCTTTCGGGGAGGGAACTCCGGATCCGGCCACACCGGTACGCTGGCGAGGCACTTTGTGCTCTGCCACAGCACGGCGCACCAATGTCCGTGCCGTGCGCATACCCCTGAAATGCTCACATATGCGCGGCATTGTCACCGTTAGCCGCGCATGGCTCACAGGCGTGAATCCGGCGCCTGCGCCAATGGCACGGATGACTATTGACGGCGCTGTGCGCGCTCCTTTTCTGATCCCGGTGTCGGCACACGCTCCGGTTGACATCACCGTGTCAGTAGAAGCCGATGTGTCGGCCGATTTCTCATTGTCTCTTCCAACCATCATCTCTAAACCATGAAAACACCACAGCAGACCACGGAAATGACCCTGCAGCAGGTCCTGGCCGAAAACGCCCGGCGTAATGCCCTCCTTCCGGAGAACGCCCCATATGATCCCGAGCGCGGCATAGGGTGTCACGGCGACCGCGTGCCGGTCTCCGCGCCGTTTCAGGACTATACACGCGCCTACGTACCCCGCTCCATGACCGAGGACCCGGAATATGCCGTGGCTCAGTCACCACAGGCATGGATACGCCTGCGCTGCCGCCATGACTTTGAGTTCTGGTGCCGCCGCTGTGTCACCATCACTTACAAAGGCGAAGGCCGCGAGGGACCGTTCATACTCAACATAGCCCAACGGCAGGTGCTCGCCGTGCTTGAGGAGGACCGGCTGGCCGGACGCCCCCTGCGCATCATCATCCTCAAAGCCCGGCAATGGGGAGGCTCGACCCTGGTGCAGATGTACATGGCATGGATACAGGCCGTGTTGCGGCGCAACTGGAACTCATTGATATGCGCCCATCTCAAGGATACCGCTGCAACCATACGCGGCATGTACTCACGCATGCTGGCCGGATGTCCGCCCGAATACTGGCATGCCGACGAGCCTCCCGCTTTCCGCCCCTACGAGCGCTCAGCAAACATACGCGAGATTGCCGGACGCGCATGCCGCGTCACCGTCACCTCCGCCGAAAGCCAGGACTCCATACGCGGCGCCGACATTGCCATGGCCCACCTCTCGGAGGTGGCCTTCTATCCCTTCTCGCCAAAGCGCTCCCCCGAGGACCTGCTGCGCGCCGTCATGGGTTCAATAGCCTATGAACCGCTCACCCTCGTGGCCATAGAGTCAACGGCAAACGGCGTAGGCAACTTCTTTCACCGCGAATGGCTGCGCGCACAGGCCGGCCAGAGCGACAAACACGCCATCTTCATACCCTGGCACAGAATAGAAAAGTATCGTCTGCCCGTCTCCGAGGCCGACGCACAGGCACTGTGGACATCCATGTCGCCCTACGAACGCAACCTCTGGGACAGCGGCCTGACGCTCGAGATGATACACTGGCATCGCATGAACAGCCGCGCATACCCGTCGGCCGACTGCTTCCATGCCGAATATCCCACCACCCCCGCAGAGGCCTTTGCTCTCAGCGGAGCGGCAGTGTTCGCCCCGCAGAAAATAGAACGCCTGCGTCAGGATGTAAAAGATCCCGTCTTCACCGGCGAGATCACCGCCGCGGCTACCCTCGCCGAAGACCCCAAGGGTGACCTTCAGATATGGGAAGATCCCGCCCCCGCCACCCACTATGTGGCCGCCGTTGACATAGGCGGACGCTCGCCGGCATCGGATTTCAGCGTCATCTCCGTGCTTACACGTTCAAAACATCCGCGCGTGGTGGCACAATGGCGCGGGCACATAGACCATGACCTGTTGGCCGACAAAGCCATGCAGATAGGCCACCTCTACAACACAGCCCTCCTGGTGGTGGAAAGCAACTCGCTTGAGACCGAGAATCCCGGCGCCGGCGGTGACTTCTCGCTGCCCGTCCTTGAGCGCCTCATACGCTCCTACCCCTCCCTCTACCGCCGCCAGAGCGTGGACACATACACCGGCACCATCACAAACCGTGTGGGCTTCCACACCAACCGGCGCACAAAACCCCTGCTGATAACGCACCTCATCAGCGCCGTGCGCGAGGGCACATACACCGAGCGCTGCGCCATGGCCTGCGACGAACTGATGACCTACGCACAGATGCCCAACGGCGCCTACGCGGCACGGCCCGGCTGCCACGATGACATCCTCATGTCACGCGCCATGGCCATATACGTCATCGGCACAGAACCGCTGCCAATCGCCCCGGGCACTCTGCCTCCTCCGCGACGCATACTCGGCTGGTAGTGTCCCTCCATCACCGATGACAAAAAAACTTGCACCAACGCCACAAATAGACTAACTTTGCAAAACAGCCGTCAGCACATGTACAAAACCTTCCGCATAACACGCATCATCATAGTCTGCGCCGTCACCTGCGCCATCACCCTGTCACTGCTCAACGTGGGCGGTCTGGGGACCTCCGCCGGCCGGTGGCTGGAGGGCATGCAGATAGTGCCCGCACTGCTGACCTGCTCGGCAGGATGGCTTGTGTTCTGGCTGGCTGTCACTCTTGTGGCCGGACGCCTCTACTGCTCCACGGCATGCCCACTGGGCGCCGTCATGGACCTTGCCGCCACAATCTCACAGCGCCTGCGTCCACGCGCGGCCCGCGGGGCGCGTTACCGCTACCGCCCCGGCTACACATGGCTGCGCTTCCTGATGCTCATCTGCCTCATTGAAGCCGCCGCCCTGGGGATGACCACACTGGTAGGCATACTTGACCCCGCCGCTGACTTTCAACGTCTGACAGACATCTTCCTGCTCACCTCAGCCACCGGAATACTCGGCGGCATCGCTGTTCTGGCCGTCATCATAGCCGCCACAGCACGACACGGACGCATACTCTGCAACACCCTCTGTCCCGTCGGCGCCATGCTGGGCGGAATCAGCCGCGTATCACTGCTGGCCTTTGACATCAACCCGGACATATGCACCCACTGCGGCGAGTGCGAGCGCGTATGCAAAAGCCAGTGTATCAAATCACTGACATCCGTAATTGACAACACACGCTGCGTGACATGCTTCAACTGCGCCGATATATGCCCCGCCGGCGCCATAAGCTGGCGCGTGGGCCGCCACCGCCTGCAATGGCCACTGCTGCAACGCATAGCCTCGCGCCGCGCCGGACCGCGCTACGCCATCACCGGCGGTAACTCCCCTGACAACAACACCCACACCCGCAACAATACCCCTGCAAATGAAACAATATCTCCAACTGCTGGAAAGAATCCTCACAGAAGGCACTCCCAAAACTGACCGCACAGGCACAGGCACAGTCAGCGTTTTCGGACACCAGATGCGCTTTGACCTTGCCGACGGCTTCCCCCTCCTCACCACCAAGAAACTGCACCTGAAAAGCATCATCCATGAACTGCTGTGGTTTCTGGCCGGTGACACAAACGTGCGCTACCTTCAGGAAAACGGAGTGCGCATATGGAACGAATGGGCCGATGCCGACGGCAGTCTGGGCCACATCTACGGCTACCAGTGGCGCTCATGGCCGGGAGCCGACGGCACCACTGTTGACCAGATCAGCCAGGCCGTCAACGACATACGCCACAACCCTGACTCACGCCGCATAATTGTGAGCGCCTGGAACGTGGCAGACCTGCCCAACATGAACCTGCCGCCATGCCATGCCCTGTTCCAGTTCTACGTTGCTGACGGACGCCTCAGCCTACAACTCTACCAGCGCTCGGCAGACTGTTTTCTGGGCGTACCCTTCAACATAGCCTCATACGCCCTGCTGCTGCAGATGATGGCACAGGTCACCGGTCTTAAACCCGGCGAGTTCATACACACTCTGGGTGACGCCCACATCTACAACAACCATCTGGAGCAGGTGCGCCTGCAGCTCACACGACAGCCCCGCCCGCTGCCCCGCATGGTGATAAATCCCGACGTGAAAGACATATTCAGCTTCCGCTACGAGGATTTCCACCTTGAGGATTACAACCCCCACCCGCACATCGCCGGCGCCGTAAGCGTCTGATTATCCATAGCATTCCACACCATACCCTCTAAACCCCACCCCTGGACCCGGCATTATGAAGATTTCAATAATAGTGGCCGTCACCGGCCCGGAGCGCGCCATAGGACGCCGCGGCGACATGATCTATCACCTGCGCGATGACCTGCGCCGCTTCCGCCGCCTCACCACGGGCCATCCCGTGATAATGGGCCGCAAGACTTTCGAGAGCCTGCCCGCAGGCGCGTTGCCTGACCGCCGCAATATAGTGATCAGCAGCAATCCCGCATACAATGCCCCCGGTGCCGAGATGGCGACATCCCTTGAGCAGGCGCTGCAGATGTGCCGCCTGCAGGAAACCACCGAGGTATTTGTTATTGGCGGCGCGAGGGTATATGCCGAGGCTATGGCGATGGCTGACTGCATATACCTCACGCAGATAATGGCGTCCGTTCCCGATGATGCGGACACTTTCTTTCCGGAAATACCCGCGCAGACGTGGACCGTCGCACAGGCATCAGACGTGGAGGCAGACAGCCGCACGGGCATCAGCCACCGCTTCCTGGTGCTTGAACGCCGTGAACAAGCACAATCCACAGATTCTTGCATTTCTCGCAAATAACCCCTAACTTTGCACACTGCAAGCCATCAGAACAGCTGCGCCTCCGGCCAAGCCCCGGCACCACAGACATAAGCCCCGATAGTTCAACGGATAGAATAGAAGTTTCCTAAACTTTAGATAGGAGTTCGATTCTCCTTCGGGGTACAAGATTCAGGCCGGCGGCAGCGTGCTGAGACCGACAGGCAGAGATGAGCCGGAGAATACTAATCAGAAAGCACTTGAAGCGACATGGCAGGCGTACGACCCAAAAAGGCCCTCGGGCAACATTTTCTCACCGACCTCTCGGTGGCGCGGCGCATTGCCGGCACAGTGTCGGACTGCAAGGGCATGCCTGTTCTGGAGGTTGGTCCGGGAATGGGTGTCCTGACCCGCTTTCTGCTTGATGAGGGCCACGATGTCACGGTGGTTGAGATTGACACGGAAAGTGTTGACTATCTGAAGACCAACTTCCCCGCTCTGAGACATGAACGGATTGTGGAGGGCGATTTTCTTGACATGGATCTGCACGCGTTGTTCCCTGACCGTGAGTTTGTGGTGATAGGCAATTTCCCTTATAACATTTCCTCACAGATATTCTTCAAGGTGCTTGACTACAAGGATTCCATACCTTGCTGCGCGGGGATGCTGCAGCGCGAGGTGGCCGAACGCCTTGCCGCGGCTCCGGGAAGCCGCACACGGGGCATACTGAGTGTGTTGCTGCAGGCCTGGTACGAGGTGGAATATCTTTTCACAGTGAGTGAGAACGTGTTCAATCCGCCGCCAAAGGTGAAATCGGGTGTTGTGAGGATGCGCCGCCGCAAGGATGTTGTGAATCTGGGCTGCGACGAGGCGCTTTTCAAGACCGTGGTCAAGACCACTTTCGGGCAGCGCCGCAAGACCATCCGTAACTCCCTGCGGGGAGTGACCGGCGCAGCGCCGGTGGCGGAGAGTCCGCTTCTGGCCATGCGTCCCGAGCAGCTCTCGGTGGCGCAGTTCGTGGAACTGACAAACCTGGCCGCACAGGCGCTCGCGGCAGCGGGACGGCCGCCGAAAGGAGGCACGGGCGCGGACACCGTGGGGCTGTGAGACAGGCATCTGAGATAAAGCGAGATAAAAAATATTAATTCTGACAGGCTAAAGGCAGACGGACAAGGATGAAAGAGTATACCGATGAATATCTGGAGCATATCCGGGCCATCATTCAGGCTCACGATGCCGATGAGGCGCGTGCGGAGCTTGCCACCCTGCACCCTGCCGACATAGCCGAGCTGTATCAGAATCTGGATCTTGACGAGGCCGAGTTCCTGTACCGTCTTCTGGATGCCGACACTGCTGCGGATGTCCTCATGGAACTTGACGAGGATGACCGTCTGAAGCTGCTTGAGGCGATGCCTGCCGAGCAGATAGCGCGTCAGATTGACCATCTTGACACTGATGATGCCGTTGACCTCATACAGCAGCTTGACGAAGAGCACCGCGACGAGATTCTCAGCCATATCGACGATGTGGGTCAGGCCGGTGACATCATTGAGCTCCTCAAGTATGACGAGGACACCGCCGGCGGTCTGATGGGCACGGAGATGATTGTTGTCAACGAGAACTGGTCCATGCCCGAGTGCATAAAACAGATGCGTCTGCAGGCGGAGGATCTGGACGAGATATACTATGTCTATGTGGTTGATGATGACCACAAGCTGCGTGGCATACTGCCGCTGAAGAAGATGATAACAGATCCGTCGGTATCCAAGATAAAGCATGTCATGGAAACTGATCCGGTGAATGTCAAGGCCAACACTCCGATTGACGAGGTTGCCCTTGACTTTGAGAAGTATGACCTTGTGGCAATGCCCGTGATTGACTCCATAGGGCGTCTGCTGGGTCAGATAACCGTGGACGATGTGATGGACGAGGTGCGCGAGTCTTCGGAGCGTGACTATCAGCTGGCGTCGGGTCTGTCGAGCGACGTTGATGCCGATGACTCCATACTGGCGCAGGTCAAGGCACGCATTCCGTGGCTGCTGATAGGGATTGTGTCAGGAATATTGGCTTCGCTGATCTTGGGCACTTTTGAGAGCAAACTGCAGGCCGTCACCACTCTGGCGCTGTTCATTCCCATCATAGGCGGCACGGGCGGCAATGTGGGCGTGCAGGCGTCGGCGATAGTGGTACAGTCACTTGCCAACGGCACGCTGGAGGTCAAGGAGTTCTCGCGGCAGCTTGGCAAGGAGGTGCTGATAGGGCTGCTGAATGCCACCATCATATCAGGAGTGATATTTGCCTATAACATAGTGATGCTTCCGGGCGAGTTCGCCGTGACCATCTCGGTGACTGTGTCGCTGTTCATAGTGGTGATGTTCGCCACCATTCTGGGCACTGTGGTGCCGCTGACGCTTGAGAAACTGCACATCAATCCGGCGCTGGCCACGGGACCGTTCATCCAGATCTCCAATGACCTTGTGGGACTGATCATCTATGTGTGGACGGCCACATTCTTCCTGGCGCGGTTCGGCACGCCCCTGCTCTGACCCACTCATATTAAAACCACATCATCACACCCTGCAAATTCCCACCCACAAGAAGCTGTTACACAGAATTTTTATTGCTATTATCTTAACGTGACAAAGTAATAGAAAGCCGTCACAACGGAATGATAAAAGTCATAACCGGGGTGCGCCGCAGCGGAAAGTCCTATCTTCTGTTCAACCTGTTTTCTGATTGGCTGATAAAACCTATATTGGTAGAGCGTGACAACAAGGGCATCACAACTATAAGCATTTACGATTTCCTATTAAGTCCTAACTCACTGGAGCTATAAGAGGATATTTATTAAGCATCCTCTAAGAGCCACCGTGGAGAATACACGGATTTATCAATATAATTTCTTTAATATTTTGTTTTTGCGTAAATTTGTAGGCGGGAATCCGGAGCGGACGGATCTGATAAACCAACCACATTAATCAATAATCAATGAAGCTTTTGCGCGGAACACTCATAGCCCTTTTACTGGTAGTCGTTGCTTTTGCGGAGGCGGCCGCGCAGTCACGCATCAAGGATATTGATGTGCACCTGAACGGCAATGATCTCACGGCGCGCACCAGCAAGCGCCTTGACAACAACGGCAATCCGTGCGGACTTCTGAAAGTGAGCGTATTGGCTGACAATGTTGAGTTTCAGGGCAATGTGATAGGCGATGTGGTGCGTCATGGAGGCACTTACTGGGTGTATGTGACCAACGGCACCAAAGAGATACACATGGACTCGCCGGCTTTCGGCGAGGTTGCGCTTCGGTTTGCCGAGTGGGGTATTCCGCGCATAGAGAGTCTGGCGGTGTACACGGTTACTGTGGAACTGGCTGAGGCGGCCGCGGCTGCGGTGAGACGCGGCTATGTGCAGTTTTCAATCACTCCGGCAAATGCATTTATTGAATTCAACGGGCAGCAGCTTGATGTCACTGACGGTGCAGCCTATAAGTTAGTACCTTATGGCAGTTACAGTTACAAAGTACAGGCAGCGGGCCATGAGCCACAGAGCGGCATTGTCACTGTAAACTCCGACAAAGTTCAGGTCCCCGTGAAACTGCGCAGCAACAAAGCGCGTGTCACCGTCACGGCCGAGACTCCCGGCAGCACCATCTATGTTGACGGGGCCATGAAAGGCAAAGCGCCCTGGCAGGGCGAGCTGATAGCCGGCAGCTACGTGGTGGAGGCCCGGCACGAGGGCTACCGTCCCCGCGAGGTCTCCGTTACCCTTGCCGCCGCCACAGAACGCAACATAGCCATCCCTGCGCTTGAGATGATCATCGGCGAGCTTAACATTGAATATCAACCTATTGGCTCTCAAGTGATTCTTGATGGGAAAACGGTGGGAACAACGCCCCTGTCGTTTTCGGAAGTAGCCGCCGGCACACACACTGTGACCATTGCCCACAGCGGCTACGACACCGCCACCCTCAGCGTCACCGTCAGCGAGACCGGAACTGCTCCTGTGACCGGCACCCTGAAAAAGACCACTGAAAAAGACATACCCGCCATCCGCCGCAAGATTGAGCAAGCATATAACAATAAAAATTACGAAAAAGCACGTGAACTCGCATTGACTATTTCCAATGATGCAACAGCTCAATTCTACCTCGGACGGATGTATGAGAAGGGATACGGCGTAGCTAAAGATGATACACAGGCTGTGGAATGGTACCGCAAAGCGGCACAGCAAGGAAATGCCTCAGCACAAACCAACCTCGGATTTATGTATAAGAATGGATACGGCGTAGCTAAAGATTATGCGCAGGCTGTGGAATGGTACCGCAAAGCGGCACAGCAAGGAAATGCCAATGCACAAAACAATCTCGGAGTCATGTATAAGAATGGATACGGGGTAGCTAAGGATTATACGCAGGCTGTGGAATGGTACCGCAAAGCGGCACAGCAAGGTAATGCCCTTGCACAAAGCAATCTCGGATTTATGTATAAGAATGGATACGGGGTAGCTAAGGACATTAATGAGGCTCGGAGGTGGTATGAGAAGGCAGCAGCGCAGGGAAACCAAAATGCCAAAGATGCGCTGAAGCGGCTGTAAGCGGAGCGCGATGGGGAAACCGGACGTCCGGGAAATTGACTTTTTATTGAATCACCATACCAAACATACTGCACATTATAAAAAAATGCAGTAAATTTGCATCTGACATGTATCAATATGGCACTTCCAATTAATATAAATGACTTACTCAACAAGCGCAGGGTAGAGTCCAACCGGATTGAGTTCAAGAAAAGTTGGAATCCTGCGGCTATATATAGGACAATCTGTGCATTTGCCAATGATTTTGAAAATCTTGGCGGTGGATATATTCTTGTTGGTGTTGAGCAGGATGAACATGGTGTTGCCAAACGGCCAGTCACGGGCATAGAACTTGAAGATATTGACCGTATTATGCAACAGATGGTTGGTTTCGATGCAAAAATAAAACCAGAATATTCCACCAGAGCAGAAATAATTGAAATCGATGATAAATATATTTTGGCAATATGGGCGCCTGCAAGAAATAACCGGCCTTATAGTGTCTGGGAAAATGTGACTGCCAAATATAAAAGTGAAATAAAGTACTATATCAGAAGTAAATCTTCAACAATTGCCGCGACAGGAGATCTATTCAATGAACTATTTAATCTGGCGAACAATACGCCTTTTGATGAGAGAGGCAATTCCGCCATTTCAATAAATGACATTTCTCCCATTCTGGTCTATGAACATTTAAAAAAGATTGGGAGTAAATTAATTGAATCATTTAATCCCTCGCAATTGTCTGATACGCTGGAGGCAATGGAATTATTAACCGGTCCAACGGAAGACAGATTGATCAAAAATGTTGCTGCGATGATGTTCTGTGAACATCCTGAGAAATTTTTCCCGGTAACGCAAGTTGATATTGTCTTATTTCCAGAAGGGAGCGAGGAGAATCCCGATGTCATGATAGAGGTCCCGAAAATTACAGGTCCCGTTCCTACAATTATCCGTGAAACCTTATCATACCTTAAGACTAATATAATTAAGCAAAAAATAACCAAACCAACTGATAAAGAAGAATCTGATAAGGTATATAACTATCCTTATCAGGCTTTTGAAGAAGCCGTTGTAAATGCCTTATATCATAGAAACTATCAGGAACATGAACCGGTAGAAATTACAATAGAGCCGGATCGTGTAGAAATTCTCAGTCATTCCGGCCCAGATAGATCCATAAGTGACAATATGATAAAAGAGGCGCGAAAATTGAAAACGCGAAAATACCGTAATAGAAGATTAGGCGATTTTCTAAAAGAACTTGATTTGTCGGAGGGGCGAGCGACAGGAATACCCACCATCCAAAAACATCTTAAAGCCAATGGCTCAGGGCCTGCGACAATTGGCACAGATGACAATCGAAGCTTTTTTTTGATGACCATCCCATGTCGTGACGGCTTTGACGGAAAGATTCTTAAAGATTCTGACGATAATAGATCTATACTCACAAATAGACTTAAACAGATGCTTGGATTCTCATTTGTTCAAGTTGAAGACACTATAAACCAATGTATTATCTTTCACAAAACTATTCTTGGACAAATACTTGAACAGATGTCCGTTCAAGTATGGAATAAGACCAAATCAAGAATAAACCTGACGAAGATGTGTCTCTCTGTAGTGGACCTCTTATGCATTTTATATGAAAGTCCTATGAGTGCAAATCAACTAAATAAGGCGCTTGCTTTTGGCGCGACATATGATCTCAAACGAAAAGTTATTATTCCCCTTATCCAAAAAGGTTATATCACAATGTTATATCCTGACAGGCCCACAAGCGCCAACCAAGCATACAAATTGACTGCAAGCGGATTAAAACTTTTCGAATTATAAAGCTAATGGCCTTGTGACTATGACTGCTTCCAGACCACAACTCTGAACAGAATTGATTTCAAATATTGCGCGATACCAACTGCTTAAACAGACGCATAGATTTGTAGACTTGAACAGATAACCATATAAGTATCTGTTTAAGTTAATAATATTGTAAATCAATGCGTTATGCCTTGCAAAAGCCGAACTTATACAGAGACTTGAACAGATAGTTGTATTAGTATCCGTTCAAGTTCGCGGTAGGGTTAAAAGCGGCCGGAGACATATTTTGGGGTAGATGGGGTGACAGACCGAATAAAATGAAATCTTTTTAAGGGAGGAGAGAGGAAGTGCCGTGTTAAGTTTTTTTAATAGGGAAATTTTTCTGTAATTGACATGCGGATGCTTTTTTTTGTGTAACTTTGTAGCCGGTAAACAAGATGTGGCGCGCAGGCGTTAAGGCATCAGGGACGGAGCATCCGGACTGTGCGCAACAGCGGTACTCCCGACCGACACAGCAGAGACATAAACTATATACAACACAACTACATAACTTTATAACTATGAGCAAGATTGAAGAAGTTAAGCAGGCTCGTCTGGCCGGCGTGAAAGCTGACCTGGAGAGCTATGGCATCAAGGGTGTGAACGAGGTTGTCTACAATCCCACTTATGATGAGCTTTTCAAGGAGGAGACCATCCCCACCCTTGAGGGCTATGAGAAGGGCGTTGTCACTGAGCTGGGCGCAGTGGATGTGATGACCGGTGTGTACACGGGCCGTTCACCTAAAGACAAATTCATTGTTCTTGACGAGAATTCAAAAAACACCGTATGGTGGACTACCGAGGAATACAAGAATGACAACAAGCCTGCCACGCAGGAGGCCTGGAAAGAGTGCAAGGAGCTTGCCCTTAAGGAGCTGAGCAACAAGCGCCTGTTTGTTGTTGACGGTTTCTGCGGCGCCAACAAGGATACGCGCATGGCTGTGCGTTTCATCATGGAGGTAGCCTGGCAGGCTCACTTTGTGAAGAATATGTTCATCCGTCCCACAGCCGAGGATCTGGAGAACTTCAAGCCTGATTTCATTGTCTACAATGCATCGAAGGCCAAGCTGACCAACTATAAGGAGCTGGGTTTGAACAGCGAGACCGCCGTTGTGTTCAACACTACAAGCCGCGAGCAGGTTATCATCAACACATGGTATGGCGGCGAAATGAAGAAGGGTATGTTCTCAATGATGAACTATTTCCTGCCGCAGAAAGGCATAGCCTCGATGCACTGCTCAGCCAACACAGACCTCAACGGCGAGAACACGGCTATTTTCTTTGGTCTGAGCGGAACCGGCAAGACCACTCTGTCAACGGACCCGAAACGTCTGCTCATCGGCGATGACGAGCACGGCTGGGATGACAATGGTGTGTTCAACTTTGAGGGTGGCTGCTATGCCAAGGTCATCAATCTTGACAAGGACAGCGAGCCTGACATCTACAATGCCATCACCCGCGACGCTCTTCTGGAGAATGTGACGGTTGACAAGAACGGCAAGATTGACTTTGCTGACAAGTCAGTGACTGAGAACACACGTGTTTCTTACCCGATTGACCACATCGAGAAGATTGTGAAGCCCATTTCCGCCGGTCCTGCCGCCAAGAATGTGATCTTCCTGTCCGCTGATGCCTTTGGTGTTCTTCCTCCGGTATCTATCCTCACTCCGGAGCAGACAAAATATTATTTCCTGAGCGGTTTCACCGCCAAGCTTGCAGGTACTGAGCGCGGCATCACCGAGCCGACTCCCACGTTCTCGGCTTGCTTCGGTCAGGCTTTCCTTGAGCTGCATCCCACCAAATATGCCGAGGAACTTGTGAAACGCATGGAGGCCAGCGGCGCCAAGGCTTATCTGGTGAACACGGGCTGGAACGGCACGGGCAAGCGCATCTCCATCAAGGATACCCGCGGCATCATCGACGCTATTCTTGACGGCGCTATCCTGAAAGCTCCCACCAAGAAGCTTCCTATCTTTGACTTCGAGATTCCCACGGAGCTTCCGGGCGTAGATCCGAAGATCCTTGATCCGCGCGACACTTATGCCAACCCCGAGGAGTGGACAGTGAAAGCCAAGGATCTGGCAGCACGCTTCATCAAGAACTTCACAAAATATGAGAACAATGCAGCCGGCAAGGCACTTGTAGCCGCCGGACCGCAGCTCTGAGCAAAATAGATTTTAAATATTGCGCGGCCGCATCATCCCCCTCCGGATGGTGCGGCTGTTTTTTGTGGGAGTGTACCGGGCTACGGGAGCTGTTGGTGAAGATCATGACGGAGCAGTGGTGTATGATTACGCCGACCTTGTGTCGATTAAGAAGACGATAAACAGGATCGCCGACAGAACCTGATTCGGCCGTCCTTGCTGAGTGCTCAATGCCTCCGGCGCCAAGCATTACGATATATGATGGTAAATATGATGCAACTGAATAAATTAAAACTCAGTCTTAAGAAACTCCCGCAGATTCATGTGGATTATGCCGGGATATTCGCTGAATACTCCGCTGACGGGATCCAGCGAGACAACGTACTTCGGATGATTGTCCTTGATGGCGGCAAGATTGCCAAACTCACGCTTGATTGTCTCATCTGAGGCGAGAAGGTATGCCACCTGAATGTATATACGCTTCTCACCCTTGGTGGCGACGAAGTCAATCTCACCAACCCGAAGAATGCCGACAGTGACATCAAAGTTCTGGCGGCGTAGATGGTTCCATACCACATTTTCCATTATCTTCTCGATGCTGCCACGGAAATTTAATCCACAGACAAAATTACGTATGCCATGGTCGGAGAAATAGTGTTTGTTGTTCGACACCAGGAGCATCTTGCCATGTATGTCAAACCGGTCAATCGGAATGGCCAGAAAGGCATCTTTGAGATATCGAAGATAGTTCGAGATGGTCTCTTCACTTGTTTTCTCACCTCTGGATGTCATGTATCTGGCAATGTTGGTGATTGAAGTGGGCTTGCCAATATTGTCGGCGACAAAGCGGGTGATGTTCTCAAGCTGGGTCACATTGCGCACCTTTTCACGGCGGACAATGTCCTTTATGAGAATTGTATGGTAGACACCTTCAAGATAGTCATTGATCTGCGAGTGTTCTTCGGGCTTAAAGGCCCGAAGTCCGGGCAGACCGCCGCTTCTCAAATAGTCCATGATGGCTTTGTCACTGTCCTCCAGATTGTGGAATTGCAGGAATTCCTCATATGAAAGATTATAAACCTTTATCTCAATGTAACGACCGGAAAGATAAGTGCTCAGTTCGCTCGAAAAGATATAGGCGTTGCTACCGGTGGCTATCACCTGGCAACGTTCTTCGGCATGGAGGCTGCGCAGAGCATCTTCAAAGTCCTTTATTTCCTGAACTTCATCAATGAGAAGGTAATTATCGCTTCCCTTGGGAAGCCGGCTTGCGGCATAGTCATACAGCTGCTCAGCCGTGACAATGTCTCGAAACTCCTGAAACTCTTTGTTGATGAACACGATGTTTGCATCTGAACGGTTATGTTCAAGCCAGTCTTTAAAGAGTTCAAGCAGTTTGCTCTTTCCCACGCGGCGCTGTCCAACGAGGATGAGCATCATGCCACGGTTGATCAATCCGGCGAGCTTTCCGGTGTATCGAGGACGAGGGATCAGTTCCATTTCTGCGAATTTTTCCGCAAAGATAGCCAATCATATTCGGTAAAACAAACAAAATATGCATAAATTCACGATTATACCCGGCAAAACAAGCACATAGTCAGCGGGCCAACGGGAACTTTTGGTGAAGTGCATGATGGGGGCGGAGGGGGAGTTTTGCTTTCTTTTTGGGCGAATTCGGGGTGTGGAAAGAGATTTTTTTGTGTGTTAACTTTTTTTGTTTTATATTTGCGGCGCATATCGTCAGCGGAGTCCCGATATGGGGCAATGCGGGCGGGATGCGGCAGGGCGCAATGTCCGGCAAAGACATATTGAAAGAGCGTTTATCAAACGCTTGTTCCTGGCTATACAGAACTTAGCAACTTCAGAATCAATGTCGGGAATGAGTCAACGATGAGCTGCTTCAGGTATGGTATATACTTACGTTGCGCCATGTGCACGGGTGCATGTGGCGTGGGTATAGACACATACGGCGTGAGGCTCCGCGTTGCTCGTTCTACATTGATGGGCAATGCTAAGGCCTTGTATAGCGGGACGAGTGACAGATACAGACTCTCACGCTTTTTTTGTACACCAAGAAATCAATGCCTGAATCCGGTGAGTCTATAGGGTTGTAACCAATCAACAAACTCACCCATGCGATCACTCAACTTCACAAAAATCATCGCTATCCTGGCTTTCATGGGATTAGCGGGCTTCAGCTGTTTCTGGACTGCGGAATCTCTGTACATGTGGCTTCCGTCGCTCACCATCTATGGTGCGTGGCTGATAGCTGTAGTTTTCTTCATTGTTGCGTCCATATGTTTCGGCAAGTTGCTGAAAGCGCTTGACCGTCAGGCAGATTTCTATGGCAAGCTGTGGGGTCGCACAGGCGCTTTTCTGCTTGCGTTTTTCGGGCTGATGGTTTTCTGGCTGTGTGTGAGTGTGCCCACAAATACGCATACGCTTCTCTACAAGGCGGCGATAAAGAATGTGATTGTCAATGATCTTCAGCGCACGCAGGGTTATCTGCTCGCGCTCAGAGACAATAATGTGGCAATCAAGACGGTTGAAAAGCAGTATAAGGACAAGGAACTTGCTGTGAATGCTTTATTCAACCGCCTGGACAGTGAGATAAATAATCGTGGGGCAGAAGGGATAGGACATAGATTCGAGCTTGCTCTCCAGGAGCTTGAGCAGGCTTTGTCAATCGGCACTGACAGACCATGCAAAATACAGCGTCAGCCTGATCCGGGACACAACAAGGCACAATGGATTGCCACGGCAGGAAATTACAAGAGACAGGCCACTAATTTTCTGACTCTTTTCCGTGCCCGATGTGACAAGGAGATTGCGGATATCAGGGCAACAATGAACTCGAAAGAGCTGACCAACCTTATCACGAACAATAATAGAGCCCTGAAAGATATAGACAATATGAAGGGCATTGACAAAAATATCATTTCAGCAGTAGAAGATGACCTTGGCAAGAGCTATGGATATATACAGCGCAATTCGCAGTTTATCTCTTTCAAGGGCAATGACAAGGAACGGTATACCCGCGCAGGTGCAATGCCTGAGGCAAAGGAGATGCTGAGTGTGCCGGATGTGTGGAAGGATTATCTGACAACGGACAAGTTTGCCGGCCACGGTTTCATATGGTGGGTGCTGATAGCAATACTTGTGGATATCTCCGGATTCATTTTCTTCAATATGGCATTCAACAGTAAAAACAATAACGCAATAGCATAAACAATCATGGCAAGTAAATTCGACAACCTTATTGATGATGATATCCGTCAGACGTCATCAACGACAAAAACTGAAATCGGCACGGCGGCAACAGCCCCACAATCCATTGCCGCTGAGACTTATACAGAGGAAGAACAGCACGATGTGAATGCCATAACTGTCACTATCCCTGACCGGCAGACTCCGATAGTTGTGTTTTTCGGGTCACCGGCATCGGGCAAGACTCTGGCTTTGATGCGCATGATCCGTTTTTTGGAGAAATATGAATATCAGGTGATTCCGGAGGAGGTGTTCCGTCCGAAGACTGACCGTCATTATACCAGAATGTGCACAAATCTCAAGGAGATGGTCTATGATCAATATACGCCGGGAGGTACGGATATAATCAGTTTCATGCTTGTGAAAGTGCTCAATCCGGCGGGGCGCCCGGTATGCCAGATTCTGGAAGCGCCCGGCGAGCACTATTTTGACGGGAGTCCGAATCTGTCATTCCCGACATATATAAACGCAATAAGGACGGCTCCAAACCGCAAAGTGTGGGTGTTCTTTGTGGAACAAGGCTGGGGCGAGAATCAGGGGGAGCGCAATCTGTACGCACAGAAGATATGCAGCATGCAGAATCTGATATCGCCCAATGACAAGGTTGTTTTCCTGTTCAACAAGGCCGACAAGCACCGCCACGACCAGTACAACCGCTCAGGCAAGCCGGTGATGTCACTGTTTTTCTCGAACATAGCCTCACAGTATCCGGGAATATTTACCAAGTACCAGAACTCGGGAATGCTCAAGTTGCTGTACGGGCAATATAATTTCAAGGCTGTATGTTTCTCGTCCGGCATCTTTAACAAGACCGCCAACGGTCGTGAGGTTTGGACTCTGGAAGATGACTGGTACTGTTCGGAACTGTGGAAAGTAATAAGATAATATCATGATAGAGCTATCTTCGGAGGATCAGCTCGACCTGAACACTGTAACTGTCACTATTACCGATCGGCATACGCCCATAGTTGTGCTTTTCGGACCGCCGGCATCGGGCAAGACTCTGGCATTGATGCGCATGATCCGTTTTTTAGAGAAATATGAGTATCAGGTGATTCCAGAGGAAGTGTTCCGTCCCAAGACTGACCGTCACTATGCCAGGATGTGCGCAAACCTCAAGAAAATGGTCTATGACCAAAATATGCCGGAAGGTGCGCACACAATCAATTTCATGCTTGTGAGAGTACTCAATCCAGCGGGACGGCCGGTGTGTCAGATTCTGAAAGCTCCCGGGGAGCACTATTTTAACTGTTACCGGTCTGCGGTCCCAAATCTGTTCCACAAATACATAGATGATATAAGGACAGCTCCCAACCGCAAGACGTGGGTTTTCTTTGTGGAACAGGGCTGGGGCGAGAATCAGGAAGAGCGCAATCTGTACGCACAGAAGATATGCAGCATGCAGAATCTGATATCGCCCAATGACAAGGTTGTTTTCCTGTTCAACAAGGCCGACAAGCACCGCCACGACCAGTACAACCGCTCAGGCAAGCCGGTGATGTCACTGTTTTTCTCGAACATAGCCTCACAGTATCCGGGAATATTTACCAAGTACCAGAACTCGGGAATGCTCAAGTTGCTGTACGGGCAATATAATTTCAAGGCGGTTTGTTTCTCGTCAGGCTTTTACACTCCGGATGCCGATGGGCGAGTGAGATGGATCCCGGGGGATGACTGGTATTGTTCAGAACTATGGAAAGTAATAAAGTAGTATTATTATGGAAACATTTGTATACGGAACGCCATACGGTTTCAATTTCTATGAGGACCTGGCTTCCATGGATAATTATTTCAAAGGGTTCTATATCTCCTCGCGCAAGGGGAAGAGGCTGACGGTGAACCGCAGAGAAGACGGTATCACTATATACAGCTATCTGTGCTATGACCTGTTGGACGTGAAAAAACGACGCAATGCGTTCTTCGGGTGCTCTGTGGTGCTTGACAGAGGGCAGTTTTGCCCGGACTTCAAGGTGCTTTTTGACTGGTTTGACTATCTTTTCGGCAAGATTGTGGAACGCGGAAAAGTGTTCCGCATCAACGACAGCGGTCAACTGCAGTACCTGGTCAACAAGTTCAAGGATGCGGAAGCGGAAATGGAGTGGTTGAAGACAAACATGCCGAACATTTTCAAGTCAAAGGATGTGTCCATGCTGACTTATGACGGTAGCTTCACGCAGCAGAACGCAGGAAAGGTGCTATGCTGCAATATAGACACACCCACAGTTCAGCTTGTGGATGATTTCCGCAGATATAACTGGCTGGCTGTCTCAACAGAATTCGCTCCGGAACCGGTGATTGAGATCAGTTTCACCGATCTTGAGACAAGGATAAATGATTATAATCAGCAAATGGTTGGAATGGCGATCAATCCCACGCCTGATACACTACCAGCGCTGAAAGCCATAGAGACCGATTGTCATAAGCTGATATCTGACCTTGATTTATATAGCCGCAAGATTAAGGATGAATCGGAATTGAAAAATTTCCATGAGAGCAGGAAGAAGTATAGCGATCTGCTTGTGAATGTAAGAACCCTGATAAGCCGGATTGAGACGGCGCCTGGGCCGAAGCCACCGACACCTCCGAAGCCGCAGCCGGACCCTCCGGAGCCGCCTGTCATAACCAGGGTATGCTGCAAGTGCCACACAAAGAAGCCGATAACGGAGTTTACACTTAAACAGGATGTGTGCGATGTCTGCGCACGTGCACCACAGCCCGGGCCGGCTAAATGGTGGGAGCGCATAAACCCGCTTTATATGGCTTTTGCCGTCGTGGCTGTTATCGGGATTATCAGCCTGCTACTCATTGCAAAAGACTGCAATGGTGACAGAGTTGTGGGAACTGATTCAACAGATGTCACAAACACTGTGCCTGAGACTGCACCATCGGCATCGGGAACGAGCGCGCCAGAAGACGTGTCGGATCCGTCGGGCTATTCAAACGTATTTGACCAGACAGGACTCGGA
>JAUNPQ010000030.1 GCA_030536615.1 Bacteroidales bacterium
CAGAGGCCATAGACGCACTTCCCGACGAGTATTCGGTGCCGTTCACCATGCACGTGCAGGGCTACAAGTACAACGAGATCGCGGACAGGATGCACCTTCCGCTGGGCACCGTCAAGAGCCGCATCTTCTTTGCCCGCAAGAAACTTCAGGCGCGCTTTGCCGACTACCGCTGACCCGCGGCAACCTGATACGCAGAAAGACACACACAGAAAGCTTCGCAGGGGGCATACGCCCTGAAAATCCATGCGGTCTGACAACGCTCCCGCGGCGACATAGGTCTGATTGAAAAGATAAAAAAGTATTGATTGGTTAATTGTTAAAAGAACAGGCGGTACGTCGTGAGGACGCGCCGCCTGCGGACTTTTAAGATATATAGTGTTTATCTACAGTGTATTAGCTGCCTGAAAGTTTTCAGACATCAAGTCTGATTCCGGTTTCTTTGGTGGGAACATAGTGTTTCTGGGGCCGCACAAACGCCCGTATCACAAAGAAAAGCCCAAGCAGTATGAACGGGATGCTCAGTTGCTGTCCGATGTTCAGAAACATGTCACTTTCACGCGCCACCTGATCATTCTTGATGAATTCAATGAGGAAACGGCAAGTGAACAGTATGGTGAAGAATACGCCGAAAATCAAGCCGGGTCGATTTGGCGCGTTTGTGCGCCAGTACATCCACATCAGCAGTCCGAAGAGGGCCAGATAGCACAAGGCTTCGTAGATCTGTGTGGGATGCGCCGGCAGTGTCTCGCCGTTGCGCACAAAGATGAATCCCCAGGGCAGATCGGTGTAATGGCCGTATATCTCGCTGTTCATAAGATTGCCGAATCGTATCAGCGCTCCAACAAGGGCAATGGGAATGACAAGGCGGTCAAATGTCCAGAGCGGCGAGCGTTTTGTGGTGAACCATGAGAATAAGAGAACACCGGCCATGACACCTATGGCGCCGCCATGGCTGGCAAGTCCGCCATTCCAGATGGCGGGTATCTGCGAGAGGTGCTTTGAATAATAATCCCAGTCGTAAAAAAAGACGTGGCCCAGACGCGAGCCGACAACAGTGCCGGCAACCGTCCACAGAAGCAATATGGGAAGCCATTTTTCAGGAGCGCCCTCACGTTTGAACATGCGTTGTACGATGTTGAATCCAATCCAGAATCCGATGGCGAACATAAGTCCATACCACCTGATGGGCAGCCAACTGACTATTTGGGGATCTACATCCCAGGTAATTGAGCAGAGCATTGTTATGATTGTTGTGTTGTCCGGTTATCCGGGTTAGGAGATTTTTTCTTGTCTTTCGAGAAATAATTGCGGGTTGCCTTGCGGACGCGGCCACTCAGCACCAGAATGGTAGTCATGGCCGGAATGGCCATAAATGCGTAAAAGAGGTCAGTGAGACCCACGGCCACACCAACAGGAATTATCGCAAAAACCACAAGCGTAAGGATGAATCCCCACGTATAGAACCGGGCTTTGCGAGCCCCGAAAAGGTATGTCGCGCAACTTGTGCCATAATATGAATAGCTGAACATTGACGAGAGTGAGAAGCAGAACACCACAACCATCAGCATGTAGGCTCCCCCCGGGATGGCTCGGTTGAAGGCATCCATGGCTATTGACAGGCCCTCTACACCCTGCACGTTCGAGAAGTCGGCGCATAGCAGCAATGCGACGGCGGTGAGGGTGCAGACCAGTCCTGAGTCAAGGGCGGGTCCGAGCATGGCAACAAGCCCTTCGCGCACGGGTTCTGTGTTGCGCGATGCCCCGTGCATTATCGAGGCTGTGCCTATACCCGCGTCATTGACAAGCGCGGCTCTGCGCGCGCCGATTATGGCTATGCCGGCAAAGGCGCCGAATCCGGCCTGCAGGTTGAAGGCCTCGCTGAATATGCGGTTGAAAACTTCAGGCACGGCGTGTATGTTCGTAGCTATTATGTAGGCAACCATCAGGAAATAGATGCCAACCATAAAGGGGACCAATATCGTTGCCACCCGTGCTATGCGTGTCACTCCACGCAACACTACCAGAGCCACTATCAAGGCTATGGCCATACCGAAGATGAGACGGAAAGAGCCCTCTGCGCCAAGTCCGGTTATGAAGCCCATATTGTCAAGAAAAGCATTGTCTGCCAAGGCGTCAGGAGTTGTGAAGGTTGATATGACTGCTTCCGTGAGTTGGTTGGCATTTATTATACATAATGTGCCGAACATTCCCGATACGGCAAAAAACACGGCCAGCGGCTTCCATCGCGGGCCAAAAGCTTTCTCAATGATATACATTATGCCTCCGCGGGGATTACCGTCCGGATCGGAACCTTTGTACATGATTGTAAGCGCTCCTTCGTGGTATTTTGTGCACATGCCAACAAGCGCGCTCACCCACATCCAGAATATCGCTCCTGGACCGCCGACAACCAGTGCTATCGCCACACCGGCTATATTTCCAAGTCCGACAGTGCCGGCCACGGCAGAGAGCAGAGCCTGTGCCGATGAGATCTGGCCTGTATCTTTATTGCTGCTTTTGTGGCGCAGTTCACGCACAGAGACCGGAAGGCGACGCAATGACACCGCCCCGGAGGCAATGAACAGGTAGAGACCGCCCCCTATGAGCAGAAAAAAAAGCGGGTAGCCGCAAAGAAAATCTGCGATTGTGACAATGAAATTTCCTATTTCTTCAAACATAACAGGCAACAAAGATACGAATAAGTGAGCGCAATGGCAAATTCATTTGAGTATTGTCCGGAATTGGGAAACGTGACTTTTTGACGCTTACGGGTGTTTTGCGTGCGCATAAATGCATTGATGTCAGGAATATTCATTAATTTTGTAGGACCAATATGTATGTACAGCATTGATTATGCCTATGAGAAAAGCATTCAATTTATTGTTATTCTGTGCAATAGGCGCATGTGCGCATGTGTTTGCCCAGACAGACGCCGGAGCTGACTCTGTTGCATCGCAGTCTGTCATTGACAGTATGCGCATCGATCCTGTTGTGGAGAAACCTGTTGCCGCACCTCCGGAGAAAGAGACTCTATACCGGTATAAGGCAGAGGCCATGGCCTCGTTCAGTTCGGGTCATACTCCGTTCTGGATCATGAACAATCGCTACGGTCTGTCATCTCTTGAACGTAACAACGGATATGTGCGTGGCGCTGTGTTCAAGGACATGTCACACCGGTCCCGTTTCTCCTGGGGCTTTGGGGCAGATATTGTTGTACCTTATAACTTCACGTCCAAATTCGTCATTCAGCAGCTGTATGCCGAGATGCGTTACCGGTCTCTTGAACTTGCAGTAGGTTCAAAAGAACGTTATACCGGAGTCGTGAATCAGGAATTGGGGTCAGGCGATCTCGTTTTTTCACAGAATGCCAGACCGGTGCCTCAGGTGCATCTGTCCATGCCTGAATATGAGAATATTCCCGGCACAGACAAATGGCTTGCTGCCAAAGGCTTTTTCTCAATCGGAATGTTCAGTGACTGGCGTTGGCAGCGCAAGCATGTAAACCATGAGGATGGCCGCTGGGGCGAGAAGATATGGTACTCAGACAAAGGTCTTTTCCTGCGTGTCGGTGATCCGGACAGACATCAGCTGACTGTTGAAGGCGGTCTTGAGATGGGTACGCAGTTGTGCGGCACCGTATATTACTATAAAGAGGGACAGAAAAAGACAATTAAACTGCCTCACGATTTCAAGAATGTGATCAAGGGTCTCATAGGCCTTAGCGGTGGAGATCCAAATGACCCGCAGCAGTATGGTGAGCGCAACAATGCCTACGGAAACACCATCGGAGAATGGTCAGTGGCGGCTACATACAGATTGCGTGACACCGGGTGGAAGATGCGTGTCTACTATCAGCATATGTTTGAAGACCATTCCATGATGTTTTTTAACTACAAGTGGCGCGACATGCTTCTTGGCGGCGAGGTGACACTGCCTGCCAATCCGTTTGTGAGCCAGGTTGTATATGAATTCCTATATACAAAAGACCAGTCAGGACCCGTGTTCTGGAACAAGACAGACAAGATACCCGAGCAGGTGAGCGGACGCGATGATTATTATAACAACTCGATATATCCCGGCTGGCAGCACTGGGGCATGGGGATGGGCAATCCGCTTGTGATCTCTCCTATTTATAACGATAACAATACCCTCAGCTTTCTGCATAACCGCATAATAGGGCATCATATCGGTTTCTCCGGTGATCCGTGCCCGCAGCTACATTACCGGTTGCTGATGTCATATACGCGGTCATGGGGCAGTTACAATGTGCCGGCTCCGCATGTCCTGCACAATTTCAACTGTCTGCTTGAGACCACCTATTCTCCGCGGCGTCTGCCGGGTTGGGATTTCCGGCTGAGTCTGGCCGCTGACGGAGGACGTCTGTTGGGTAAAAGTTATGGAACAATGTTGACAATCAGGAAAACAGGATGGATAAAATAGTAAGACGGATAACACGTATCACGGTCTTGTTGGTGACCGTTGCGGCAATTATGGGATGCCAGCGCACATCATTGATAGGAGAACTTGCCGGTCAATGGCAGATAATGGAGATAACCTATCCTGACGGGCTCAAAATAAAGGTTCCTCAGAAATATCCTCAGAGATATTATTGCTTTTACAGACATACTGCCGAGCTGACATATGCGGGGTATGAGAAAACATCCAAGAATATGGCTGTGATGCACTATGACAAACCAAGTCTGTCACTTGAGTTTGTATATGGTCTGCCGGACGGTTACGAGAGTTGGGGTATTGTTCTCCCGGAAGGACAGAAACCCGTTGCCGGTACAACGATAAATTATCATATAGAGCATCAGACACGTGAAAATTTGGTGCTTGTCACAGATGTCGGTACGCATATCATACTGCGCAAGTTCTAACAGAAGATCAGCTGAGATCTGTCCGTCTATTTGGATTGGCGGATAAAATTCACTAATTTTGTAATATCGATAATAATAACCGTATAAACAATAGATGATTATGAAAAAAAGATTAGCGGTTCTTGCAGTTGCCGCCGGCATGTTCTGCGGCAGCGTTCTCGCCGCGGTGCCTATCACAAAAGTTGACAAGGTGTCGCCCACAGATGAAATATATATGGACATGGCTACATCCGCAGCGTCCAAGGCTGCCAAAGGCAAAGGACTCCCTTGCGGGGCGGTTGTCATCCTCAACAATGCATTCCGCTCAGCCGGAACAGCAAGTGCCGATGTTACCGCTGAACAGAATGCCATAGCCAAGGCCGGGCTGTCCTCGCTGCAGAATGCAGTGATATATACAGTCAATGAACCAACTACCGATGCCTATAATGACATATGCCGCTTTGGTGCTGATGCCGTGTTCTTTGTAAATCCACGTGAGAAAGTGATTGAAGCGGGCATCTATCCGGCATCGGCATACGATGACTCCCGTATAGACACCGGTCTGACGCAGGTGCCTATGAAGCAGCTCAATTACTCTGACGCAGAAGCATTGCTGAAGTGAGCGAGACCTGTGCGGGCGCTCATCGCGTGAGCATTCTGACAGGTACGCGTGCAGACTGGGGGCTGTTGACACCATTGGCCACAGCCCTGAAAGCAAGCCCGGACATGGATTTGTCTGTGGTAGCTACCAATATGCACCTTGATGAGCGGTTCGGCATGACCGTCGATGAGATCTCAGCCGCAGGTTTTGACATAGGCTTCCGTGTACCGGTGCCTGTTGCGGATGATTCATCCGTGGCACGAGTGCATGCAATGGCGCGCACAATGGAGGGCATGGCAAAGGCGTTTGACACGCTCCGACCGGATTGTGTTGTCATACTCGGTGATCGTTTCGAGATGTTTGCCGCTGCCACAACTGCGGCAATGATGAGAATTCCTATTGTGCATATTGCCGGCGGCACGGTGTCATATGGCGCTGTTGATGATTCGCTGCGTCATGGCATCACAAAACTTGCGTCATTGCACCTTGTGGAGACTGAGGAGCATCGCCGCCGTGTGCTCCAGATGGGAGAAAGCCCGGACCATGTGGTGGTGGCGGGCGCTCTGGGTGTGTGGAACATAATGCACCATGAACTGCTTGCGCCTTCCCGACTTGCCGAGTCCTTGGACGGCTTTGACCTGAAACCTGAGAATTCGCTGATGGTGACATATCATCCGGCTACACTTGATGATGCTCTTCCTACTGAACGGTTCATGGACCTTCTGAAAGCATTGGAGAGATTTCCTGACATGCATATTCTGATGACCGGAGCCAATAATGATGCAGGCGGTCTGGCTATAAACAGTCTGGCGGCGCGGTTTGCAGCGGATAATCCCGGGCGTGTTAAATTTGTTCCGTCACTGGGAATGCTCCGCTATCTTTCGGCCTTGAAGTGTGTGGGGGCTGTTGTTGGCAATTCATCGAGCGGCATAGTGGAAGTGCCGTCAATGAGTATTCCAACGGTAGATATAGGAATAAGACAGAAAGGACGCCAGTGTGCTGACTCTGTAATACATTGCGGGGATGATACCGACAGCATTGCCGAGGCCATCAGGCAGGCGTTTTCACCTGAGATGCGTGCAAAAGCCGCTGTGGCACATAATCCTTATTTCAGGGAGGATACCGTAGGCATAATGACGGACGCCATCGCCACATTTCTTAAACAGCCACATACAATGAAAATATTCAACGATATGCCATGCCAGTTCTGAAACCATTGTTCATAATACCGGCCCGTGGGGGCAGCAAGGGCATACCGCATAAAAATATAAAGCCTCTGTGCGGGAAACCGCTGATCGTCTATGCCATAGAGCAGGCATGCCGCCTGACTGATGACTTGCGGCGTATTATAGTCAGTACTGATGATGATGCAATTGCCGCAACAGCCCGTGATAGCGGTATCCCTGTGCCGTATATGCGTCCTTCGCATCTTGCCACAGACACTGCCGGGTCAAGGGAGGTGATGCTTGACGCCATGGCATATGCCGACAGCTGTGGTGTTGAATATGACGCCGTTGTGCTTCTGCAGCCTACATCGCCGATGAGAACAGCGCAACATATATCCGATGCTATGAGTCTGTACAGACCGGACATAGATATGGTTGTGAGTGTGTGTCCGGCGGCATCCAATCCGTATTATACCTGCTTTGAGACCACAGGAGATCCTGATGGATTTTTGCATATATCAAAGGGCGACGGTCTTTACACGCGTCGGCAGGACTGTCCGGAGGTATGGGAATACAATGGCGCTGTTTATGTCATAAATCCTGATGCATTGCGGGCAATGCCCATGGGCGCTTTCAGGCGCCGGCTGCCGTATGTCATGTCGCGCGAGGATTCCATAGACCTTGATACCCCGACAGACTGGCTGATAGCAGAAACATTGATGAGAAACCGTATTGAAAAAAGATGAAAAAATACAGACATACTGTTCATGAAAGCGCAACGTTGCTACAGGCTCTTGAAAAGCTTAATAAACTGTCAGGGGGAACAATGGCGCTCTTTGTTGTTGACGGCGAGGAACGTGTGAAAGGCTCTTTGACCGATGGAGACGTGCGCCGTGCGCTGTTGAACGGACATAGCATGGACGATGCTGTGGCTGTAGCCATGAACACGTCTTTCCGTTATGTGGACAGTAACACGGATTCTCCGCATGAAATTGTGAGCAAGTTGCGTGAGATGCGCGCATGTGGCATTTCAATGGTTCCGGTCCTTGACCGAAACCGTGTGCTGGCTGACATTATAGACTTGAATGTCACTGCAACGCGTCTACCTGTCAAGGCCATACTTATGGCCGGCGGCAAGGGGGAACGTCTGCGTCCCATGACCCTGACCGTACCCAAGCCCCTCCTTGAGATAGAGAACAAGGCCATCATTGACTATAATGTGGAAGCTCTGGCACGTGCGGGTGTCACGGATATAACTGTCATCACACGTTATCTTGCCGAGAAGATACATGCACATTTCCGGCATCCTGTCGGCGGCGTGAATGTGAAATGCATTGAGGAGACACAACCGTTGGGCACAATCGGCGGTGCCGCTCTGGGCCTGACGGCCGGTGAGGATGATGCCCGGGCTGTCATTGTCATGAACAGTGATCTGCTCACCACCATATCATTCGAGGATATGTATATGCGGCATATTGATGAGCACGCTGACATCACGGTAGCGGTCATCCCGTATACACTGAGCGTGCCATACGCTATCCTTGCCACAGAGCACAACAAGGTCTCCGGAATAGAGGAGAAACCAACCTATACATATTTTGCCAACGCCGGTATATATATGATAAACAATGGCATCCTTGCTTCAATGCCGGACGGAAAGATCATCGATGCGACAGACCTCATCGCCGATGTCATTTCACATGGCGGCAAAGTGGTGTGCCATCCCGTCGACGGGACATGGATAGACATAGGTTCACCGGCGGATTTCCAGAGAGCCAGTGAGATGATGCGGCATCACAGAAACCTGACACGGCGCCGTCAATAAACCAAAACACCTTTTGCAGGTTTATAATAAAAAAGAGAAAGACCATTATGGCTGATTCAAATTTCATAGATTATGTAAAAGTATTGTGCCGCTCCGGAAAAGGAGGTGCCGGATCGCGTCATTTTTACCGTGCCAAATATGTCCCTAAAGGCGGTCCTGACGGCGGAGACGGCGGTCGTGGAGGACATATCATTCTGAGAGGCAACAAGAACATGTGGACATTGCTGCCGTTGAAATATCGCCGGCATATCTTTGCCGGTAACGGACAGAGTGGCTCCGGCGGCCGCAGTTTCGGTAAAGACGGTGACGATGTGATTGTTGATGTGCCATGCGGAACAGTGGTCTTTGATGCCGACACCGGCGAATACCTCACCGAAGTGCGCGATGACGGTGAAGAAGTGAAACTGCTGCGCGGGGGACGCGGAGGACTTGGAAACTGGCATTTCGCAACGTCGACCAATCGTACTCCACGATATGCCCAGCCCGGTGAACCTGCCGTTGAGAAATCAGTGATTCTTGAACTCAAACTGCTTGCGGACGTGGGTCTTGTAGGATTCCCCAATGCCGGTAAATCCACATTGCTGTCAGCCATATCGGCAGCCAGACCTAAGATTGCCGATTATCCTTTCACAACCATGGAGCCTCAGCTTGGTATAGTCTCATACCGTGACAACAGGTCATTTGTCATGGCTGACATTCCGGGCATAATTGAAGGCGCCAGTGAAGGCAAAGGGCTTGGATTGAGATTCCTCAGACACATAGAGCGAAATGCAGTGCTGTTGTTTATGGTTCCCGCCGATGCTGATGATATTGTAAAACAATACGAGATTCTCCTTGAAGAATTGCGGCGTTTCAATCCGCAACTCATGGACAAGCATCGTATTCTGGCCATTTCCAAGAGCGATATGCTTGATGACGAACTCATGGAGGAGATTGCGGCAACATTGCCCGGCGATGTGCCCCATGTGTTCATCTCGGCGGTTACCGGATACGGACTTACCGAACTGAAGGATGTGCTGTGGAGAGCAATCACTGATGACACCAACCGCCTTGCCACTCCTGATATTGTGCATCGTCCTCTGGACGGCCATCACCGTGTGCGTGAAGAAGATGAGTTTATATTCCAGTATGAGCCTGTGCCCGGCGAGGAGGAAGCCGAGGACGAGGACCTGCGTCAGATAAATCCCGACAACTGGGGCGAGGACGAGTTCTGGGATGAAGACATCATTGAAGAGGAGCCGGAGAAATAGATTCCCGGATGGTTGGAGACCGTTATTGCACGAGTCTTCAACATTCTCTGATATATGACATTATGAGCAGGCATATCGGTCAGTCCGGTATGCCTGTTGTCATTCCAAGAGTATCCGAATTAGCATTTTTGCGGCGTTAATTAAGCAAAAAAATCGCAACAGCCGTTGAAAATGATATATTTTTATTATCTTTGGCAGCCGTCTTAGATACTTTCGCTCGGCAATATTCAAATAAAATTTGGCATTGCGCTCGCTTATTCGTATCTTTGCCACGGATAGGTACAATCCATAGATTTCCAAAACCGATTTATCACCATCACAAATTTTAGATATGAAGAAACTTATACTTTCCGTTGCCGTTGTTGCCGGATGCTTTGTGGCTGGTTCAGCCAGACAGCTCAACGCTGACGAAGCATTGTCCAGAGTATACTCCGGCGGCTTTCAGAAAGCCATCTCACAGACGTCCGCTCCGCTACAGGTTATTGCAGAAGGCAAAAGCGAATGCGGCACGGCATATTACATGTTCAGCAATGATCGCCAGACATTCATTGTCAGCGCCGATGATGTTGCGGTGCCCCTGTTGGGCATCCTGGATGAGCCTGTTGGCAGTTTCAGCCAGCTTAATCCCACCGCACAATGGTGGCTTGGAGAATATGCACGTCAGATAGACTATGCCGTAGCTCATCGCAGTGCCAACGCCGCTGTGGCAAATGGTGGCCGGACAATGGTATATACAGGTGCTGTCCGCAAAGCCGGACGCCGTGACATAGAACCGCTTGTCAAGACACAATGGGATCAGGGTGCGCCCTATAATAATGACTGTCCCAAGAATTATCTGGGACGTGCCACCTACACCGGATGTGTAGCCACGGCCATGGCTCAGGCCATGAAATATTTCAACTGGCCCACAAAAGGAGTCGGGCGTGTTACATATACATGGAACAACGGCTCCAAGGATCAGTCACTCTCATTGAGCCTTTCTGCGATCACATTCGGGTGGAGCAATATGCTTGACAAGTATCCCACCTCTATGTACGGTACCTCCGCCCAGCGTGCCGCTGTATCAAAACTCATGCAGGCTGCCGGTTATTCCGTGGATATGAACTATGGCACAAGCGCATCGGGTGCCATGTCATACAAGATTGCCAAAGCTCTCAGTGACAATTTCAACTATGATAAAGCCATCTCATATGAGTCACGCGTATATTACACGGCAGACCAGTGGGATGAGATGATCTATAACAATCTTGCAAACGTTGGTCCCGTTATTTACAATGGCCAGGGTTCGGAAGGCGGTCACTCATTTATATGTGATGGATACCGCACAGACGGCTTTTACCACTTCAACTGGGGATGGAGCGGATCATCAGACGGCTATTTCCAACTCAATGCCCTCAACCCGGGTTCACTTGGCACCGGTGGTGGCGCCGGCGGTTTTAATTACGACCAGGATGCTATAATCGGCATGCAGAAACCGGTTAGCGGCTCAGTGGCAAAACCGGCGTTCATGGCAATAGAAGGAAATCTCACCGTAACAGCGAGCGGACGTACACTGACATTGACCGGCGGAGGCAATAATACCGGATTCTTCAATATGTCCGGTCAAGGCGGTCTTTTCAACGTTGGTCTGGAGCTTAAGAACACAACAGCACGCTATGTAACGGTACAGAGCGGCGCATCACTGTCATCACACCGCGGCTACAGCAAACTGGAGGCTACTCTTGCAAGCACTATTCCCAACGGTACATATACCCTTACACCCGTTTATCAGGTCAATAACGGAACGACATGGACGCCTATGCGCTATGACGTTGAGAACTCATGGGGTTCAGTTGAAATAATTGTCAGCGGCAATACCATCACGGTGAAACAGCCTGTCAGCACAAGTGCCGAGAATGTGTTTGTTGACATTGCATCCGAGTCATTGACACTCTCCGCAGGAAAGGCCAACACCATTTCCGCAACAATAGAGAACCAGAACGGCGATCCACGCAAAATCACAACAACATTGTGGCTGTGCTCTGCCGATGATGAGTATTATTACAATGAACTTCAGGGCTCAACGGTCAGCGCGCTTGAGATTGCCGGCGGTGCTAAAGTCTCGAAGAACTTTACCCTCAACATCCCGGCTGATTTTCAGAATGGTACATATTACCTTGTCTTTTTAAGCGGTGAAGATATCATGAACTACCGCGAAATCGAAGTGACCGTTATAGACGGTGCAGGAGTTGATGACATCATCATGGATGAAGAGAACGGTCCTGTGCAATACTTCAATCTGCAGGGAATGCCTGTTTCGTCAGAGAATCTTGTTCCCGGCGTTTACATTGAGCGCAGCGGATCAAAGACTCGCAAGGTTGTGAAACACTGATTGAGTCAGACATATATAAATAATATCGGCACGCCGGTCTGGCGTGCCGATATTATTATGTCGCATATGCAGAGGGGATATAAATCAGTATGCACAGGCCTTAAGAGGATGTGACCTTTATGCCATCCTCTATTCCTTGAATGTGACTATTTTGTTGAACAGGAAGTTACTGAGCGTGTATACTATATTGCCGACAAGGGTGGCTATGCCGTAGCCGGAAATGACGAACCCTCCAAGTATCTCAAACTGACAATCTCCGAACCAGGACTGGTTTATCAGCCATACAACAGCGAACTGAATGGCATAGCAGACGGCGAACCCGGTCAGAAAGTGGATGGCCTGACGGCTGAGCACACCATGGCTTCTGAACACCCATCGCCTGTTCCACAGAAACGAATTGATAAGGCCCACAATATAACCAAGCGCGTTGGAAACGTATTCATTGACTCCGAGAAGGCTTTTGCATAGGAAAATGACTGTGAGCGTGAGCAACGTGTTCATTACTCCTACAACAGCATATCTGAACAACTGTACAAGCGTGCGTCTTTTATCAAAATTCATGATGAATGATTTTACATGGTATGTTTTTTAAGGTTGTCAGAAATGTCTCTTCCTGACTGTTTTCTCGGGATGGCCGTCATCAGGAAGCGCATCCGGATCAATCTGTAGGATGGGGAGTGACCATCCGAAACGGTTTGCAAGCACCCGCAGCCCAATGACAGTGGTAGCGCATACAATCTCGGCGACAATTGTCCCCAGTCCGGTTGTCACTATCAGCCAGTATACTATTCCGCCGGCAAGACAGGCGGTGGCATAGATGTCTTTGCGGAAAAACAGCGGCAGTTCGCGGATGAGTATGTCACGTACTATGCCGCCGAAAGAGCCTGTTATCATTCCCATTATCACGGCAACCCACATGGGAAATCCCGCGGCAAGAGTCTTTTCAATGCCCACAACGACAAAGAGTGCCAGTCCGATGGCGTCAAAAAGGAAGAGCGTGCGGAACCCTTTTACCAGAACCTGACGGAATGTTATCACGGCAACCAGTGCAAGACCGGTCACGGCGACATACAGCCATGACACCATCCAGAAAACCGGTTGGCCTATGAGCACGTCGCGCAGCGTTCCACCGCCTATTGCAGTTACAAATCCCACCACATAGGCGCCGAACCAGTCAAAACTTTTGGCTGCCGACAGACGGATGCCTGATATGGCAAACGCTATGGTTCCCAGAACTTCAATGACGGTTGTAAACGTGTTTTCCTCCACTGTGGCTTATTTTTTAGGATTGCTTTTTGCCGCTTGCTTTCCGGAGCTGTCTATTGCAGATTTATCTTTGACCTGTGACTTGTGATGTTTGCATAAGTCGGCAAGATAGCAGTGTCCGCAGTCCGGACGCCGTGCAGTGCACATATACCGTCCGTGGAGAATCAGCCAGTGGTGGGCCTTGGGCACTGTCTCTGCCGGGATGTGGCGCATCAATGTGCGCTCTGTGGCCAAAGGCGTCTTGGAATTGTTTGTGAGGCCTATGCGGTTTGACACTCTGAAAACGTGGGTGTCCACTGCCATCGCTGATTTGCCATATACCACGGCAAGCATCACATTTGCTGTCTTGCGTCCCACACCGGGCAGGCTGAGCAGGTCATCGAACTCAGAGGGGACCTGTCCGTCAAAATGGTCCATCAGCGCCCTTGCCATGCCACAGAGAGCCTTCGCCTTGTTGTTGGGGTATGAGATGGACTTGATATACTCATATATATCCTCAGGCTCGGCTTTGGCCATGGCTTGCGGAGTGGGGTAGGCTCTGAAAAGTTCCGGAGTGACCATGTTGACGCGCCGGTCTGTGCATTGTGCCGACAGGATGACGGCTATAAGAAGCTGAAACGGATTTGCATAGTGCAGTTCTGTCTCAGGCATCGGCATCTCGTGCTCAAAGCGCTCAAGGACCTCTTTATATAAATCGGCTGTTTTCATTTTTATAAACCGGCTGTCCATGTATTGGGGCGAATCAACTGCCCGCAGGTATCATATTGTTTGAAAAGCGACCGAAAGCATAGTGCCGCCGGTCGCTCTATGAGTCTTGTAAATCAGATTATTTGGCTGATGTGAATTCCTCCAGAAAACGGGTGTCGTTCTCGGAGAACATTCTCAGATCCTTTACCTGATATTTCAGGTTGGTGATGCGCTCAATGCCCATGCCGAGCGCGAAGCCTGTGTATCGTTTCGAGTCAATGCCACAGGCATCCAGAACGTTGGGATCTACCATGCCGCAGCCCAGAATCTCTACCCAGCCTGTTCCTTTGCAGAATGAACAGCCTTTGCCACCACACAGGTTGCAGCTGATGTCCATCTCTGCTGATGGTTCGGTGAATGGGAAATAGCTTGGGCGCAGGCGGATCTGTGTGTCCGGGCCGAACATCTCTCTGGCAAAATACAATAATGTCTGGCGCAGATCGGCAAATGAGACATTCTCGTCCACATAAAGAGCCTCGACTTGATGGAAGAAGCAGTGCGCGCGGGCGGAAATGGCCTCGTTGCGGAACACACGTCCGGGACATATGATGCGGATGGGCGGTTTGCTGTTTTCCATCACCCTGCTTTGTACTGATGATGTATGGGTGCGAAGAAGCACATCCGGGCTGCGCTGAATGAAGAATGTGTCCTGCATGTCACGGGCCGGATGGTCCTCGGCAAAGTTCAGGGATGAGAACACATGCCAGTCATCCTCTATTTCCGGGCCTTCTGCAACGGTGAAGCCCAGACGGCGGAAGATGTCTATTATTTCCTCGCGGACAAGTGAGAGCGGATGGCGTGTGCCAAGTCTCACTGCCGCCGCGCTGCGTGTCAGGTCAGGATGTTCTTCTGAATTGCCTGCACTGTCGGCGGTCTCACGGAGAGTGTTGATTTTTTCAGTAGCCATTTCCTTTAGCTCATTGAGAGCCACGCCTATGGCACGTTTGCTCTCGGCAGGAACTGTGCGGAAGTCATTGAAAAGAGCCGGAATGACTCCCTTTTTGCTGAGATATTTTATACGCAGTGTTTCAACCTCGGCACCGTCTTTGGCTGTAAGCGCCGATATTTCTTCCCTGAGGGCATTAATCTTGTCAAGCATTGATAAAGTATGGTTCACCAATTATTTAAAATGTTCATTGTGGTGCTTTGCAGCAACCTGCCGGTCAAAATTCATCCACATGTTCCGCCGGTCAGAACAGCAACTGAATGACGTAACGTGTCTGATTTTGTTTTCTAATGCAAATTTACGCAGATTTTGTGAAACAAGGCTCAAAAAGCATATAAAAAATGGGAATTACAGTTCTACTATGCTTTTGTCGGGTGCGTGCGGGGATTATTTCGTGTCTTTTGACGGCGTTTTTCCATTTTTTTGTGCCGGGCCTTTCGGAAACCACCCTTTGCGCACGCGCTCAGCCTGTTGGGTGACTTCAAGGATGCTCCAGAAGCAGCTGAATGATGTCACGCCGGCAAGGATGCTCAGGATGGGTTCTTTAACAAGCACACAAGCCGCCAGAAAAACTGCTCCGGCCACGGCAAACCATGTCCGGCATCGCAAGCCGAAATAATAATATCCTTTTATGACTAATGGATGGAATAATCCGATTATAAGAAATGTGGCGAGACCCACGGCGAGGCCCATGATGTGCCATTCGGTAAGAAATTCACTCATTTGTATCTGTTTTCTATGAGTGCAAATTTATGGATAATATTCCGAATATGTTGCTATCTTTGCACTGAAAAAGGTGTTGAGATATGAATGTGACTCCCCGGATAATAGAGATAAATGATGTTGATGATGCGCGTGTGGCCGTCTATAGCCGCCTCACGGAGGCTCAGTTGCGCAGTGCTGCGGGCGATGCTTTGTTTATCGCCGAAAGCCCCAAGGTCATTGCAACGGCTTTGTCTGCCGGCTATGAGCCGGTGTCATTGCTGTGTGAAAACAGACATATAGGAGGAGATGCAGCTCCCATCATAGCACAATGTCCTTTGCATATGCCGGTTTATACCGGTTCACGGGATGTTCTGGCAGCCCTCACCGGCTATAAACTGACACGTGGTGTGCTTTGTGCCATGCGGCGGCGTCAGCTGCCGTCAGCCGCACAGGTGTGTCAGCACGCGCGGCGTGTGGCTGTGATTGACGGAGTGTGCGACACCACAAATATCGGTGCCATATTCCGCTCGGCAGCAGCTCTGGGTATTGATGCAGTGCTGCTGACCACAACTTCATGTGACCCGCTGAACCGCCGGTCAATACGCGTCTCAATGGGTTCCGTATTCCTTGTGCCGTGGACGTGGCTGGATGCTCCCGTTTCCGGCCTTCGGGAAATGGGCTTTGTGACTGTTGCGCTGGCTCTATCAGACAATGCGGTGAGCATTGATGATCCCATGCTGACTTCAATAGGCAGGATGGCCATGGTGCTGGGCACGGAAGGAGACGGACTTTCGCGGTCAGTGATAGAGGGTTGTGATGTAGTGGCGCGCATACCCATGTTGCATGGAGTGGATTCGCTGAATGTGGCTGCTGCCGCTGCGGTGGCTTTCTGGCAGTTTAGACATCGTTAAAACTATTTGCACCGTAATGTTTAAATGCTTAATTTTGTGGCATTGATAATAGGTATAAAGAGTAACTAAAAACACAATGCAGATATGAAAAAGACATTTCTGGCACTTATAGGGGCTGCCCTTGTGCTCACGGCCTGCTCTAAAAATCAGGATAATAACACTGATGCCGATAAGGAAACAACCGAAGCATCCGCATCATCGGCATCTGATGACTCCAAAGCCGAGGACAAAGTAGGGTCAGTAAGATCTGTCGAAGAAGATGATGTCCTCTCGCCCTCAATGAAGGTTGACAAACTCACTGTGATTGATTTCAATGCCTCATGGTGTGTGCCCTGCCGCCGTCTTGAGCCCATATTCAAGGAAATGGCGATGAAATATGGCTCGAATGCCGATTTTGTTTCAGTTGACATAGACAACTGCCCCATGACAGCCAATGCCTTTGGCGTGGAGAATATTCCCACCGTCATTTTCCTTGCTCCCGACGGTACTGTCCGTAAATTTGTGGGCCTTGAGGATATATATCCCGCCGACAAATTTGAAGCACTCATAACATCCACTCTTTGAAACCATATCTGTCGGACGCCGAAATAATGCGGCGTGTCAGGGAAACGGGAATCCCTGAACTGAATGACATGCAGCGGGCGGTGCTGGCAGTCAGAAGCCGTTCATTGGTTTTGCTGGCGCCCACAGGCTCGGGCAAGACTCTTGCCTTTGCTTTGGCCATGCTGAAGCGTCTGGGACCTCCCGGGGCCGGAATTGCCGCGCTTGTGCTTGCGCCGTCGCGTGAACTTGCCATGCAGATTTTTGATGTTGTGCGTCCTTTGGCGCGCGGCTATAAGACAATGGCCATGTATGGCGGCCACTCTTTCAGTGCCGAAAGTGATTCGGTGAAAAGTGCTGTGCCTGATATCCTTGTCGCGACTCCCGGACGTCTCATGGATCATCTCTCGCGCCACACGGTCAGTATTGCCGGTGTGACAACGCTTGTTGTGGATGAATATGACAAGACACTGGAACTTGGCTTCCGGAAAGAAGTGAGCGGCATTCTGCGCCATATCCGTAATCCGCGTTTCACGGCGCTTACATCAGCCACACGTCTGGACGAATTGCCTGCGTTTGTGAATGCTTCAGACGCTGAGATCATAGATGTCATAGCACCGGAGGTTAAACCTCAGATCACGGTTGTGGACGTGCCTTCAGCCACACGTGACAAGCTTGACACGCTGGCAGCGTTGCTGCGTCATGTCGCTGTGCCGTCAATGGTCTTTGTCAACCACCGTGAGAGTGTTGACCGCGTGGTATCGTCCCTGACTGCCCGCGGTATCACAGCCATGGCATATCATGGCGGGATGGAGCAACGTGACAGAGAGATGGCTGTTGCCGCATTCCGCGCAGGCGCAGTGCCGGTGCTAGTGGCGACTGATCTGGCAGCCAGAGGACTTGATATAGCCGGCGTTGATGCTGTTGTGCACTATCATCTTCCGGTTGACCGTCAGGCATATATGCATCGTAACGGTCGTACGGCCCGCGCCGGTGCTGAGGGAAGTGTATATGTGATCACAGGCCCTGATGAAGTACTCCCCGACTATATAGTGACACAGCATCCGTTGTATCCGCCTATGGCTGACGATACTCCCGTGACCGGAGCGTGGAAAATGCTTTACATAAACGCCGGCAAACGTGAAAAGATATCCAGAGGAGATATTGCCGGATTCATAATCAAGCAATGCGGAATTCCGGTTGAAAATGTGGGCAAGATAATTGTCGGGGCTGACTACTCACTTGTGGCAGTCCATCCCGCCGATGCCACTGCTATCATAGAGAAAGGCCGTTCGGAACGTCTGAAAAACAAACGTGTCCGCTTCAGCACGTTTTAAACCGGAGGCCTCGGTCATGCCCTTTTTGAGGACGGGATGCATTTTCTGAACCCGGAATCGAAACCATCATGGTGCTCCCGCCGGGGGCTTCTAACTTTATGCCTGAATTTTAGGGCTAATTTAAATTTATTTAGTAACTTTGCGCGTTGAGACGCCTGTATGCGGCGCTTTGAGATTACATTTGTATAAACCAATTACTTAATTCATAAATTTATCAGAAATGGATATTTCACATATCGAACACATTGGCATCGCCGTTCCGTCACTTGACGAGGCCATACCATTCTACGAAAACATCCTTGGCTTTAAATGCTTTGCCATTGAAGAAGTCCCCGATCAGAAAGTTCGCACAGCATTCTTCAAAGTGGGTCAGACCAAACTTGAACTTCTTGAGGGCACTGCAGAGGACAGCGCCATCAGCAAATTCATAGCCAACAATGGCGGTCGCGGCGGCATACAGCATATTGCTTTCGCAGTTCAGGACGGCGTGGCCGAGGCTCTTGCCGAAGTTCAGGAAAAAGGTGCCCGTGTCATAGACAAAGCACCCCGCCGTGGAGCCGAAAGCCTCAATATAGCTTTCATGCACCCCAAGAGCACCGTGGGCACACTCATAGAGCTTTGTGAAGATCCCAAAAACAAATAATGCGCTGAGGAATTCCCAGCCATCAACATAAAACAAATTCAACCTACCCGATTGATCATGAGTAGTCAACTTGAAAAAGTCAAAGAGCTCATAGAGCTCCGTGCCGAGGCCCGTCTGGGCGGCGGCCAGAAAGCCATTGACAAACAGCACGAGCGCGGCAAATATACAGCACGTGAGCGCATAGCACAGCTCCTTGACGAGGGCTCGTTCGAGGAACTGGATATGTTTGTGCGCCACCGCTGCCACAATTTTGGACAGGAAAAGAAGTCAATGCTCGGAGACGGCGTTGTGACCGGCTACGGTACAATAGAAGGCCGTCTTGTCTATGTCTTCGCGCAGGATTTCACCGTTTTCGGCGGCTCACTGTCAGAGACAATGGCATTGAAGATATGCAAAGTCATGGATATGGCCATGAAGATGGGTGCTCCCGTCATTGGCCTGAATGATTCCGGAGGCGCACGTATACAGGAAGGTATCAACGCACTGGCCGGTTATGCAGAAATATTCCAGCGTAACATCCTTGCCTCAGGTGTCATCCCTCAGATCTCAGCCATCCTCGGTCCCTGTGCCGGCGGTGCCGTTTATTCACCGGCACTCACAGACTTTACAATAATGGCCAAAGGAATCAGCTACATGTTCCTGACCGGTCCGAAAGTGGTGAAGACCGTTACCGGCGAGGACGTGAGTCAGGAAGACCTCGGCGGCGCCGACGTACACTCCAAGAAGAGCGGTGTGTGCCATATCGCCGCTGAAGACGGCGAGGAAGCCATCAAGATCATCCGCAAGCTGTTCAGCTACATCCCCCAGAACAACCTTGAGGAGACTCCGCTGGTGGCCTGCAATGACCCCATTGACCGCCTTGAGGACTCTCTCAACGAAATCATCCCAGACTCAGCCAACCGCCCCTACAATATGTATGAGGTGATAGGTGCCATTGTGGATAACGGTGAATTCCTTGAGATACAGCCCGACTACGCCAAGAACCTGATCATAGGCTTTGCACGCTTCAACGGACAGAGCGTCGGCATAGTTGCCAACCAGCCCAAATATCTTGCCGGAGTGCTTGACTCAAATGCATCGCGCAAGGGCGCACGCTTTGTGCGTTTCTGCGATGCCTTCAATATCCCTCTGGTGACACTTGTCGATGTGCCCGGATTCCTTCCCGGCACAGGACAGGAATACAATGGTGTCATACTCCACGGCGCAAAACTTCTTTACGCTTATGGAGAAGCCACTGTGCCCAAAGTCACAGTCACATTGCGCAAGAGCTACGGCGGCAGCCACATCGTGATGAGCTGCAAACAGCTTCGCGGTGATATGAACTACGCATGGCCCACTGCCGAGATCGCCGTTATGGGTGGTGCCGGCGCTGTGGAAGTGCTCTATGCCAAAGAGGCCAAAGCCAGCGATGACCCCAAGAAAGTTCTTGCAGAGAAAGAGCAGGAATACAACAAACTGTTCTGCAACCCCTACAATGCAGCCCGTTACGGATATATCGATGATGTTATCGAGCCACGCAACACACGTTTCCGTGTTATCCGCGCATTGCAGCAGCTTGCCACCAAGAAAGTTGTTAATCCCGCCAAGAAACACGGCAACATACCCCTTTAAGGAAGCCAGAATTTGATTATGAAAAAAAGAATATCACTCATAATGATGGCGTTGGCCTGTGTGGCTGCGGGCGCTTATGCTCACAACCGCAAGGCTCTGCGTATCAACGAGGTGATGGTGCAGAACGACTCTACGTCAATAGTTGACGAATATGGCGAGTATCATGCTTGGATAGAGCTTTTCAACGCCAATTTCGCGCCTCTTGACATTTCAAGCGTCTATCTGACCAATGATCCCGCCCAACCCAAGAAATATCCCGTACCTCTTGGCGACGTGCGCACCAAAATGCCCAAACGCCAGCAGATAGTTTTCTTTGCCGACAGCAATCACGTGAAGGGAACATTCCACACATCTTTCACGCTCACTCCCGGTCAGGACAACTGGATAGGTATTTATGATGCCGACGGTATCACGCTGATTGATGAAGTGACCGTACCCGCCTCTCTGGCTCCCGGCCATTCATGGGCGCGGAGTGTTGACGGGTCAGGTGAATGGCAGGAACGTGCCGGCGATGAGAAATCATACATCACCCCCGGTTCGGCCAACGTCATCAAAGGCACCAACCCGAAAATCGAGGAATTTGCCGACAAGGATGAATACGGCTTTGCCATGACACTGATGGCAATGTGCGTTGTGTTCTCGGCATTGCTTTGCCTGTGCCTGTGTTTCTACGGAATAGGCAGTATCGGCAAATACATGTCACGCCTCAATAAGGCTCGTTCAAAAGGTGTCAAGGTTACAGAAATCGCTCATGACGAACATGATTCCGGCGAGGAGATCGCAGCCGTTGTCATGGCCTTGCATGAGCACCTCAACGCTCACGACACTGAGAGCACAATTCTTACAATCAAGAAGATGAAACGTGCCTATTCACCCTGGAGCTCGAAGATATACAGCCTCCGCGAACTTCCTCATAAATAAATCCCTAATCCAATGAAAGAATATAAATATAAAATAAACGGCAACTCATATACTGTTGCTGTCGGCGATATAGACGACAACATTGCACAGGTAGAAGTCAACGGAGTGCCCTACAAAGTAGAACTTGAGAAGAAAGCCGCCGCACCCGTGAAAATTGTCAGCGCGCCCCGGCCTGCCGCCGCACCCCGTACGGCTACCGGCGAAAAAGTTGTTGCCAAGCCCGCTGCCGCAAGCGGTGCGGGCGCTGTGAAAGCTCCCCTGCCCGGTGTTGTGATGTCAATACCCGTCAAAGTAGGTGACATGGTGAAAGCCGCTGACACAGTCCTTGTGCTTGAAGCAATGAAGATGGAGAACGCCATACATGCCGGTCGCGATGGAAAAGTAGCTGCCATTAATGTAAACCCCGGTGACTCAGTGCTTGAAGGCACCGTTCTCATTACTCTTGAATAAATTCTCCGGAACACAGAACAATTAACTATGTTTGGTGATTTTATAATGTCCAACCTGCGTCAGTTCTGGGAACTGACCGGTTTTGCCAACGCTGAGCTCGGCAACTTCGTGATGCTGGCCGTAGGACTCTTCTTCATATGGCTTGCCATCAAGAAGAATTTCGAGCCCATGCTTCTTGTTCCCATAGGCTTTGGTATTCTGATCGGCAATGTGCCTTTCAACACAGGCGCCGGCCTTGAGATAGGAATCTATGAGGAAGGCTCAGTGCTCAACATACTCTATAACGGAGTAAGTGCCGGATGGTATCCGCCGCTGATTTTCCTCGGTATCGGTGCCATGACTGACTTCTCGGCCCTTATCGCCAACCCGAAACTCATGCTTATCGGCGCAGCAGCCCAGTTTGGTATCTTCGGTGCCTACATGGTTGCTCTTGCTCTGGGCTTTGCCCCGGATCAGGCCGGTGCCATAGCTATTATCGGTGGCGCAGACGGTCCCACAGCCATATTCCTGTCATCAAAACTGGCTCCCAACCTTATGGGTGCTATTGCAGTCTCGGCATATTCATATATGGCGCTTGTGCCCGTAATCCAACCGCCGCTGATGCGTCTGTTCACAACCAAGAAAGAACGCCTTATCCGCATGAAGCCTGCCCGTGCCGTCTCTCAGAACGAGAAGATAATATTCCCCATTGTGGGCATGCTTCTCACCTGTTTTGTGGTACCCTCAGGCCTGCCGCTGCTCGGCATGCTTTTCTTCGGCAACCTGCTGCGTGAGTGTGGAGTCACCACACGTCTTGCCAAAACAGCTTCCAATGCCCTCACAGACATTGTGACCATACTGCTTGGCATGACTGTGGGTGCCAGCACACAGGCTTCGCAGTTCCTGACTCCGCAGACCATCTTCATCTTCTTCCTTGGCTTTATGGCATTCATCATTGCCAGCAGTTCAGGTGTGCTGTTTGTGAAACTCTTCAATCTGGTGCTTCCCAAGAGCAAGAAGATCAATCCGCTCATCGGCAATGCCGGCGTTTCAGCCGTTCCGATGTCTGCACGCATCTCCAACAACCTTGGACTTGAGTATGACCCCCAGAACTATCTGCTCATGCACGCCATGGGTCCGAATGTTGCCGGCGTGATCGGCTCTGCCGTTGCCGCTGGTGTGCTTCTCGGCTTCCTTGCCTGACGGCAGATACCGCTGAACCTATAAAAAAGGGCGTCCTGAATCTCACTTCGGGACGCCCTTCACGTTTCAACTATTTATTTATGAGAGCCCCATATGACAGTATCACTACTCCCTGATATGAGGACGAGGGATGTTATGACGCGTTTCTCATTTTTCTCTACTCACGCTTCATACGTTAAACGCCCGCCTGACATGAATTCCCTGTTCCTGAGCCATAAAATACATTAAATAATGCAAATCTCCGGACATGTCTCTTTTTCAGAGAGCACGGCCCTCTTGATTTGTTGTTGACGTTCTTTATATGTATATTTGTTCCCTCCTTAGAGATATGAATATTGTGTTATGGATGAAGTAAATCTTTATAAAAAGAGTGTTCGCGGGCGCATATTTTCACAGGTGGGTTTCTGTCTGGCGATAATATTGATTGTTTTGTTGATTATTCTGTGGTTTGTTGCAAAAAAGGAGATTGCTGATCCTTCTCCGTTTTCACATGTCGGACTTGTCTTTCCCTATGTGGGGATATGCCTTGGGGGGTCCATATGCGGTGTCGTGTTTTCTATAATCGGATTGGTAAAGCAAATCAGGCACAAACACTCCAAGTTCTTTGGTGTAAATGCTTTTGTATTGAATGTTACCATATTTATTCTTATCTTGTTTTTTCCGGTGTTGGGTGCAACATTTCTTGTGCCTGAACCGTCAAAAGTGACCATGCCTGAGCAATCAACCCGGATGGTGGAGTCGATTGATGAAGATAAAGATGCGATAGAAATTATCGTTGAAACGGATAAAGTTGTGCTTATAGACCATTGCGATGTAGACACGTTCGGGTTAGTTGTTGATGAAAATCTGGAAAAAGACATGTCCGGTTGGCTTGTGAAAAAGAATTTTCCCGATACGGTCAATGTGTATGTGAACGCTTCAGCACAAGTTCCCTATATAGTGATGAACAGAATTTTTGATATTCTACAGACCAATAATCTGAAGAAATTTTCATTAAAGACTTCGTTGAGGCAAGAGTGAGAGGTGGGGTATTTTAACGTGCTGAAATGGGGCGATGGCATCATATTGTGACAGTATTGTTACAATATAATTACAATGCAGTTATAGCATCATTTCATTGTAAACCTTTCTCTAATTTTGCGGTTATAAAGACATAAGTTTGAAAATTAACAGTTTTCAACGTCCATTAGATAGAAAATAAAACTCTTATCACTTCTAAGCATACATATTGTCATGATTACACGCGAGATTGTAAACACGCTCTATAAAAAATATAACAAAAAGCCCAAAAGTATAGACATGCTGAATCTGGCATTGTTATTTGACTATGCCGCCACACACCATAATGTTTTTATTGACCCTGAGACAGAGGAGTTGACAATCAATTCAATAGATGAGAAATCACCGTTCCACACATTGTCCATACACAACATCAATGCCATTGTTCCATTCG
>JAUNPQ010000031.1:0-5645 GCA_030536615.1 Bacteroidales bacterium
GTAAGTTTTGTTAGCTCCACCAAACCACGTTTTTGTTATCCCTAAGATTTCAAATTGCTCCGGGCAATATTTATCGAGAAATGTAATGGGTACACCCATTACTCTTTCATAGTCAGAAGGAATTGCGTCAACAAACGGTACTTCTATCGCATCGTAGTTATCGTAATGCGCATAACCTTTACCACGAATATCTTTATGACGAGAATACATCTTATTTTCCTCCATTGTCATAAGCGAGAGCGGTTGATGGCGGCGCCCATGCTCCATATTGGTAAACCAACATGAGTTGCCGAGGCGTGTGTAGTTTCCAACATACCCCATTTTCTCGGCTTTCTTTTTGTATGCTTCGGGTACTTCGGTTCCTTTTGGGACTCCGAACACCATGTCTGTTGAAAACCCTGTTGCGCCGAGCCAAAGGCGGTTGTTTTTGATCAGAGGGAATACCTCTTTGTATGTTATGGCATTTGTATTGCCAATCATCAGGCATCTCTTTTTCGCTTCGACTATCCATGCAAGGAACTCGCGGAAAAGAGAGAATGGCGGGTTGGTGATGATGATGTCGGCTTCATCGCGCATAGCGGTGACTTCGGCACTGCGGAAGTCACCGTCGCCATCAAGGTAACGCCATTCGAGGTCGTGGAAGTCAATCCTACCGTCGCCGTCAATGTCGTGGTCGAGGACAAAGATTTTGCCGCGCACCGAGGTTTTGGTCGGGTCGAACTGCGGAGCGTCCTGCTCGAAAAGCGAGGGTTGCCACACGGTCTTGTATTTTTTGCTTTCGGGCGCGTAGGAGGTGGAGATGAGCTTTTTCAGGCCGAGAGTCTGGAAATGCTGCGCGAAGTAGAGGGTAAAGTTACTCCATTCGGGATCGTCGCACGGCAACAGCACAGTCTTGCCCCGGAACACATCGGGGTCGTATTCGAGATAGGCGTTTATCTCGCGCTCGATGTCGTAGTACTGGGTGTAGAACTCATCGTTTTTAGCGGCTTTGGCCGCTGATAGTGATTCGTTTGCCATAAATGTAATATTAAATTTGCCGTAAAAAATGCGTAGAATATGGCAACGCAAATATACGACAAATATTTCGCATTTATGTGAAGTGTCACAAAACTCTCGCAGCTAATCTTATCATGGCCGAATATTCGGATATTCAATCATCTGAATGAGCAATCGCTTTGTCATCTTTTTGGCGGTTGCGCTATGTAGCAAGTTTGTGACGGCTTAGGGTTGGGGGGTGCGGGCTTTTGTGAGGAGGTTGTAGACAACGACGGCGTTGTTGTGCTGTTGGTCGTGCGAGGAATAGAGCAGTGTCACTGTCTTTTTCTGTTCCAGAAGGCGGCGCAGGGCGTTGAACGACGGGTTGGCGTTCAGTTCAGCAGCATATTTTTTTTCAAATTCGGGCCATCTGTCGGCGGCATCGGCATGAAACCATTCGCGGAGGTCTGTGGATGGAGCAATGTCTTTGTCCCACAGATCATAATGAAATGTCTCGTGTGAAAGTCCCCGGGGCCATAGTCTGTCTATATAGACTCTGAAGCCGTCAGCGGGCGAGGCGGCATCGTAGGCGCGTTTCAGATGATATTGTGTCATGGAAATGGAATTTTGTGAATGGTAAACATCCTTACTGCCTGTCCGGTTCATTCCTCATGGTGTGATGGACCGTTTTCTGACAGCATGCGGCCGGCCTCAATAGCTGAAAGGGCCAACGCTTCTTGCTGACCCTCCCATAGTTTATTACGGCTGATTATGCTAAAATGAGTGGGTTTTTGGTTGTTTCTATGCTTTTTTTAGTACTTTCGTGGAATTATTCATCGCAGGGAGCATGACGGAACGCCGCGCAGACATAGACATATTGAAAGGGATTGCCGCACTGGCTGTTGTATTCTATATGGCAGTCGGCAACCGTTTTGTTGTGGGGGTGGATGTATTTCTGGCAGTCAGTGGATTCCTGATGGGAAGCCGGTTCACTCAAAAGAATCGGGTGTGGTCATTTCTGAGAGGACGTGTGACCCGGCTTATGCCACTGACACTGTGCGTGTGCATATGTTGCATGATAGCGGGTGCGCCCATTATGATGCCGGATGCATACGAGAACTTGTGCGAGAATGTTGTTGCATCCGGTTTTTTCATGGACAATGTTCTTTTGGTGATCACCGGCTCGGATTACTGGTCTGCGCCGGCGGCATTCAATCCGCTTCTGTCAATGTGGTATGTGGGACTGATTATGCAGGTGTGTCTCATAATGGCGTTGCTGTATGCCATAGGCTCATGGAGAAATGCGGGAAACGTGCGCCGAAAGCCGGTAATAACATTGCTTTGCGTGCTTACCGTAATCTCTCTCTTGATGCTGTTCATGGCTGATGGAACGGGGCCAGGGACATACTATCTTGTGCAGTATCGATTCTGGGAATGCGGCATCGGTGCGTTGGCGGGATATTGGTTTTATAGCGGCGGTTGGAATGCCGGTCTCCGGACACGACGTATATGCGGCGTCCTCGCGCTGATGTTTCTGGTTGTGATATTGTTCTTCTTCCCGGGAAACGCCGGTATGACGCCGGTGCCTACGGTGATTGGCGCTGATCTTACCCGGCCTGTGAGTGCGGGCGGCATATGGCGTGTCATTGCTGTAACGCTGACGTGTGTTGTGCTTATCGCCAGAGCCGGATTCGCGGGCGTATACTGGCGTCCGCTGGCAGTTGTGGGGCAGATGTCTCTGAGCATTTTCATATGGAATCATGTGATTCCGGCTTTTCTGAATTATTTCGGCGTGCCATATATTACGGCGTTATGTATATTTCTGCCTGTGTTGGCCATATTGTCATGGCTGACATATAGATTTGTTGAACGGGTGCGGTTAAGCGCATTGCGCAGCCGGATATGTTTCCTGATTGTGTGGGGAGTGGCTATGGCTGCGGCATTTTTCATATATCTTCGGGCTGGTGTTGTACGTGATGTCCCTGAGCTCGGTGTCACGGTCAGCAATCCTTATGCTGTGCGCAACACGGAATATACGGACCGCATATGGAGCTATTTCGGGCATTTTGAGACAGACAGGACCCATGTGCTGCTTGTTGGCAACAGTTTTGTGCGTGATGCAGGCAATATTATAATGGAAAGTGAGGTGGCCGGCGATGTTGAGATTGTGTATTGCAACACGTTTGGCAATGTGGAGGACTATCAGTTGCAGGAGGCTGATGTGCTGATTGTTTTCGGTGGGCCGGAAGCTGTTCCGCCACATGTCCGTGCACGATTGTTGCCGGGAACGCGTATTGTCGGCACGGGGACCAAGTGTCTGGGTGTGAGTATGGGTCCTGTTTTCACCGGGCGCGGGAAGCCGGGATATTATGAGACAACGGTTGAAAGCAATCCGGTGTGTGACAGTCTGAACCGGGAGTGGGCACGCCAGTGGAACGGCAGATTCATTGATGTGAACGATGCGCTCCGCACCCCGGACGGACGCCTCAGGGTATTCACCCCGGACAGTATGTTTGTTTCTTTTGATTGTCTGCATCTGACGCCTGCCGGAGCTGCCTATGCGGCGCGCAGACTGCCGTTAAGGGAAATCCTGTCTGATGTAAGCCGTCCCTGAAAATTCTTGCATTTTTGTGCAAGACATCTATTTAACGTCCTCTTTATTGCTGTATGGATGAAACCAAACGGCATCTGAAAGTGTTAATCATAGCAAAGGAAACATAATGTTCAACATTAAAAACTATTTATTATGAAAGCACTTAAAGTCAGCTACTATGGAGGCACACGACTGTGGTGGCTTATTATTCTCATCGGTGTGCTGCTTGTTCTGGGCGGATTTGCCTATTGGATGTGGCCGGTTGCAGGCTATGCCGTGGCTTCACAGATATTTGGATGGATGGTCATTGTAGCAGGCATCGTGGCACTGTGTGTGGCTGCCGGACCGGACCATGCGCGTCAGTGGGGCTGGTGGCTCGCAGGTGGAGTCATTGATCTTTTTGTAGGTTTTATGCTTGTGCGCAGCGTGCTGCTCAGTGAGCTGGTATTTCCGTGGTTCCTGGCTCTGCTGTTTGTATACTGGGGCATCGAGGCATTTGTCAGCGCCGCATACGGACGCAGCCGGTCCTACTGGTGGCTTGGCATCATCAACGGCGTGCTGTTGTGCGTCATCGGCTTCTTCTTTGTTGAGGCAGGTTGGTTCTCAAACATGGAGATGGTTTCATTCCTGTCAGCCATAGCATTTATCTACTGGGGATTTACATTGTGTATCAGTGGATATGCAATGCGTCCGCCTGTGGCAGACAAGCACTGAAGGTCACAGGGCGTCTGAATTGTCTGATATATCAAATCCGTGTCATATGTCGGAAAAATCCCTGCATATGACACGGATTCTGTTATTTCTGTTAATTAATATGTAATATGTTGTGTGCGCACGTAAAATTATTTAACTTTGGCTAAACTTTTATATTGCAATAACGTCTAACTGTAAAGGACAACTCCATAACGCAGCCCCATTTTTGCAGCGTGTCATTCCGGTGGTTGTCCACATATTGATAAACAGAGATATACTCCTATATTCATAAACCTGACAAAGCATGAAAATGAAACAGTTCATACGCGGCCTTCTGGCCACTGCGCTGATGGCAGCGCCTGTTTTGGCAGCCGCCCAGGATTTTGAGGATGACATATATTACAATCCTTCCAAGACGCAAAAGAAAACGGTGAAAGCGGTGACGGTGAAAAACTATCAGCCCACACCCGATTATCCTGCGGCCGACACATACACGCCGGGCGCATATACATTCTCATCAAATCCCAGTACCAGGGATATTGACGAGTATAACCGCCGGACCACTCCTGCGCTGCGTGACACTATAACCGTCAATGCGGACACATTGGGCGAGTTCCTGTATACCCAGCGCATAGAGAAATTCCATAATCCGGATGTGGTTACACAGACGGGCGATGCGGATCTGATTGACTACTATTATTCACAGCCCCAGACAACATCGTCTGTGAACATATATGTCAACAACGGGCCGTATTGGAACTCATGGAACTATCCCTACCGCTATTCATGGGCCTATTATGACCCGTGGTACTGGAACAGCTGGGGTCCGTCATGGAGCTACTACAATCCGTGGTACTGGAACAGCTGGGACCCCTATTGGGGATGGAGCTGGAACTGGGGACCGTCCTATTATCCCGGCGGATGGTATCCTCCCCATCACTGGGGTCCGAATCCCGGGTGGCATCCCACCTGGCGTCCTGTCAGCCACGGCTCCAGCCGTCCGCATGCTTCAACAACCGGCGGTACGTCAAACCGTCGTCCCGGAGCATCTGGTACCGGATACTATGGCGGATCTGACCGTCGCGGGTCTACAGCCAACGGAGCGGGGAATTCCGTCAATACGTCCACTCAGACACGTCCCGGCAACATGGGCCGTGGCCGCTATGGGAACAATACGGCAACACCCGTGCGCCCCTCAACCGGCACCACACAGTCCGGAAACGGCTACAGCCGTCCCTCAAGCTCCGGAAACCGCAATGTATACGGCGGTGGTACGTCAACGGGCAGTTCATCCACGCGTCGTAGCACTACAACGCCCACTTATAATACCAACCGCGGCAACTCCGGCAGCAACCGCAGTTCATACGGTGGCAGCAGTTCCGGT
>JAUNPQ010000031.1:5658-22886 GCA_030536615.1 Bacteroidales bacterium
AGGGCGTGGTTCCTATGGGGGCGGGGGCGGTGGTGGCCGTGGACGCCGCAGAGTCCTATTTTCCCGACAACCCTTGCTAACATACTGAATACTAACTAAACGTTCTTGAAAAATATGAAACGCATAATTTCAGCATCAGCGGCTGTGCTTGCCGTGGGGATATCCCTGCATGCGCAGAGTGCCGTTGACATGCTCCAGGTCACCCAGCCTGATTTCCGTGGAACAGCCCGTTTCATGGGAATGGGAGGCGCATTCACGGCTCTTGGCGGCGACCTGTCAACCCTGAACCAGAACCCTGCAGGCATAGGCGTATACCGCCGCAGCGAGATAGGTGTCACCCTCGGGGTGGATATCCACGACTCCAAAGCCCAGGGAGGCACGGGCAACACCAAGACACGGTTCTCATGCAACAATTTCGGCTATGTGGGCACCGCAAATCTTTCATCGGATGTCATGCCGGTGTTTGCATGGGGAGTGACATACAACCGCTCAGCCTCCTTTGACCGCCTTACCAATACGCCCTATCTGCAACCCACGGGCACATCGCTGTCAAACTATATCGCCGCTTACACAAGCGGCACGGAGAGTTCCGTGCTTGGTTTCGGCAAGGACTACAATCCGTACAGGGACAGTGATGCCGACTGGCTCAGCATTCTGGCTTACAACTCAATGCTTATCAATCCTCAGGACGGTTCAACCAACATGTATTACGGCCAATATCAGCCCAACATGACTGTGGGTGATGCCGGACTGACTGTGCGTGAGCGCGGCTATACGGATGAATACACAATTAATTTCGGCGGAAACATCTCGAATGTTGTATATTGGGGTCTGGGAATAGGCATCACGGACATGGACTACCGGCGTGATGCATATTACACCGAGAGCATGTCAGGCGCATATTCTTATACCAAGACCGCCGGGATGATAAATGACGCCGATGCAGGCTTTGATCTCAGCAACTACAAGCACATAGACGGCTCAGGTTGGAATCTCAGCTTCGGTCTGATATTCAAGCCTATCCAGGGAATCCGCATAGGTGCGGCCATCCATTCGCCCACATACTGGTCACTCAACTATGAGTATGATGCTACGGTCAATGCCAACTATTTTGATCCTCAGGCAGACAAGGGTCCCGACAATCCCACCGTTGTTGAGGAATACACCGATTTTGCCAGTCGTGACTGGAAACTACGCTCACCCTGGCGTTTCATGGCCGGTGTCTCGGCGGTACTTGGTTCAAATGCCATAATCAGTGTTGATTATGAGCGCGTTGCATACAACGACATGACACTTAAATATGCGCATTACGACGGATATGGATATCTGACTGATTATGTTGATGTCCCTGAAATCACACAGGATGTACACAAGTATTGTCAGGCTTCGAACATACTGCGTGTAGGTGCTGAATACCGTGTAACTCCCAAGTTCAGTATCCGTGCCGGATACAACATCACCACATCAAACATAAAGGATGATGTACGCAACGGTGGCACAGAGATCATCACTTACGGAACAGATCCTTCATTCTCGCTGTCAAAGACAAACCAGAACATATGCTTTGGACTGGGTTACCGTTTTGGAGCATTCTCCATTGACGGAGCTTACGTGTACAACATGCGCAAAAGCAACCTGTTTGCCTATACAGACTTCAATGACGGCACATTCTCAAGCGGAGAGTCACCCAAATGGGAAGTCACTGACCACACCAGTTCAATAGTGTTGTCTATGGCATACAGGTTCTGATACATATTTTTATCCACATGGCCATATGCCAATATGGCCTGAACCGGCGGAGCGGAATTCACAGTGATTCGGCTCCGCCGGTTTCTGTATTCATATCAATAGAGTTAAGTATGTGTCAAAAATTGGTTAATGTATTCCTTAATGCGCTCTAAGGTGACATTTCAATCCGGTTTTCAGTCACAATGGAACCCCATTGCTCCATCAATCCGAATCGAAATCTCATCCGTATGCCTCATCAATTAATACGATAACTAATTTATGACACATACTTATTGTGTCATTTTGAACGGGGAGAGCTGGCGTGGATGCAAAAAAATGTTTATATTTGCAGATATTTCATTATCACAGTGGAATATCGCTATTCCGAATAAACCATATCATGTAACTGACTATGTATAAACTATGTCTCAACTCACGCGATGAATTGCTGATTGTTGATCTTGAGAAGATTGCGTTCTTTAAGGCAAACGGCAATTACACCCAGTTCACCTACATTCTTGGCGAATCGCATCTGCTGACTGTCGGCTTGTCAAAGATTGAAGAGTACATAAGGCTGGCATGGCCCAAGGATGTCCCGTCGCCCTTTGTGCGTCTTGGCCGCAGCCTGATAATAAACCAGCGTTATCTTTCAGCAATAAGCGTTCTCAAACAGAAAATAACATTGTCTGATGGAGGTGAGCACTCCTATGCTCTTTCCGCGCCCAAGCCGTTGCTTAAAGAGTATAAGGACAGAATAAATGAGATTTACGTCAACAAAGCAAAAAAATAAAAATGGCAAATGAATATATGGTGGGGCGTTCGGCCTCCTCGGCTGTAAAAATTCCTGCCGACAGGGTGGGGGTGAGCAGCCAGCATGCGCGCATAACGGTGCGCGACAACGGAGAATGGAAAATTGAGGATCTCAACAGCACCAACGGTCTCTATGTGCGCGATGACAAAGGAATTTTCCAGCGTGTGTACAGCAAGACAATTGATGAGAACACAGTGATCAGACTTGGGAAGGAAGGCCATGACAGTTTCACATTCATGGCACACCGGATAGTTGAACCCGATGACAGTTCATATGCCTATGAATTCCGCCGGCTCAAGAAAAAGCTGAAAGAACTGGGCGAGCAGGATGAAGCGCTTGAGAAAAAGAACAGCCGCAACATGAAGATTGTCAAGGCCGCTTCACCGATTGCCCTCGGCCTGTGTGTCATAGCGCAATATGGCATACCCGGGTTGAAAGACAAGTCAGACCTCAATCTATGGATTTCCCGAATAGCCATGGGTGTGGCGCCGATGGTGATAGGCATTTTTTTCGGGGTGGACACACACGCCATGAAGATGCAGAAGCAGAAACGCCAGAGGCTGCTGACATGTCCGCGTTGCGGATATCCGCTGTCTGAGTTCGACATTCACAACATGCAATGCACACGATGCAAGGCAAAATAAGTATTTTAACGCCATCCAAAACCAAACGAAAATTTAAACTTAAGATTATGAATATGAAAAGACTGTCACTGCTTCTGCTGATATGCATAGTGTCAATACTGGGTCTGAATGCAAGGACCTTTGTTCTCATCACCGGTGTTTCCAACTATGGAAACGAACAGAACAACCTTGGGCAGAGCACCAAGGATGCCAAACGATTCAAGGAGCTTATGCTCACCCAGACAAAGGACATCACTCTGCTGACCAGCAGCAATGTGACCCGTGCTAATGTTCTTGAGAAACTCCGGGCTATATGCAACAGGGCGCAAGCCGGTGACCGAGTTATTTTTTTCTATTCCGGTCATGGAACCCCTGGAGCCATATGCGGTTACGATGCCAATATAACATACAATGACCTCATGAATGTCATGTCAACATCGGCGGCCAAGGAGAAGATGTGTTTCATAGATGCATGCTTCGCCGGGACAATAACCGGTGCGGCAACAGAAAGTTCGGGAACAGATGACATCAGGAGCAAACCCGGACAGGCCATTTTCATCTCAAGCCGTCCCACCGAGATTTCGCGCGAAAGCCCTATTCTCGGCGCAGGATTCTTCACGCAGGCACTTCTGAAAGGATTGCGGGGAAAGGCTGACAAGGACGCCAACAAGCAGATAACCGTTCTTGAACTTTTCAAATATATTTATGGCGATGTTGTGAAACGCAGCAAAGGTGCCCAGCATCCGCAGCTCATAGCTCCCAAGGACATGTATAACGCCGTGGTCGGCAAATGGTGAGAATAAAAAAGTCGTTAAATGTATTATTAAACGAACTTTAAAGGCGAAGCACGGAAGAAAGCCGGTTAGATGGATTTCGTCCAATAATCCCGCAGGTTCACATTATAGCCTTGTAAAAATTTGGATATGGCCACGGGCATCGCCTAATTTTGTGATGTAAACAAAAAAACAAATATAATTATGAGCACAACAACAGCAATCAATCCGTCAGCCGACGGCAAAGGGTCAGAGAACAAGAAAAATTTCGCCACACATGCAGCCGCCGCAGCCGGTGCCGCCGGTCTTGGTGTCGCCGGCGCAACTTTCGTGAACCACATGAACGATGAGGTTGAAGAAGTTGCGGAAGAAAACGTTGACTCTACCGCAGCTACCACTGCTTCCCAGACTGAGGAACAAACGCAGCCACAGACCGGACAGCAGGCAGCCGCAACCGCAGCAGAGACATCCTCGTCCACGCAAGCAGCTACAACCCATACAACTGCAAATACAGAGGAAATACCCCCTGTGACACAGGAAACCACCACGCAGGCCACTGAGCAGACCGGCCAACAGGCAGCAGCACAAGGAGTGGACCAGACAACCACAACCCAGACTGAGCAGCAGGTTGAAAATGTCAATCCCGATGAGATTGCCGAGGCTATAATTGCCGAGGATCAGATTGATCCTAATGACATAGATATGGCTGATGTTGTGGATTTTGATGACATGCAGACCATTTACACGGTTGATGGCGAGACTTACACCGTGGCCACATTCCATGACGATGCCGGCAATGAGCTTGTGATGGTTGATGTTGACGGTGACAATGTCTTTGATGTTGTGACTGACACTGAGCTTAATCCGCTTGTGACCGAGGAGGGACACTACGTGTCAGCCGGCGGCATGACAACTGATGATGTTGAAATGTACATGGCTGATGACACCCAGTATCTTGCTGCAAATGACACAGATCCTTCAGGTGAGTTTGGCTCAGACACAATCATGGACGATATGATATCATAAGAGACATGGGAGACAATTCTATTCTGCTTTTTAAATGCCTGAATCCGCAATGCGGCCAGATCGTTAAGATGCGTCGTCCGGCAAAATCGGGAATCTATCCGGTTACCTGTCCCCATTGCGGGATCAAGAAAAATCTGAAACTGAAAGGGCTTGATACTGTTCAGGAGCAGAACCCTGCCGCCGGTGTTTCCCAGCCCGGAAATACAGCCGCTCCGCTGATGCCGCCGCCCATCCCGGACAATTCCGCAAAACCGGCAATAATGATGGAAGACGATTTTGTATGCGGCGAGAGCTATAAGTTTGTCTGTCCCCATTGCGGCAAGCAGGAAATAGGGTTCAATACAAACAAACCGGGCTTAAAGGAATTTCCATGTCCTCACTGCAAAGGCCACATAAAGGTTGATGTGCGCGCAAAGACACGTAAAATAGATGAGACCTCGCCATTGCAACTCATGAAAGGGCGGCTTGTGCTTTTGCGTAAAGGCTGGCTGAACAAAAACTATTCACTCTCGGAGGGACATAATATTGTTGGCCGATATGACGATGAGGAGGCGTCTGACATTGCCATTAAAGGAGACAACACCATGTCACGCCGCTCCATAGACATTAAGGTGGAGTATACATCACGCGGCTACACGTTCAAACTTACTGTCATGAAGGCCACAAATCCGGTGCTTCATAATGATGCCGAGCTGATGAAAGGCGAGTCCGTCTCTCTGAATTTCGGTGACAGTATAACCGTTGGCAAGACTAAATTCCGTTTTGAAAAAGAAAAATGATCATGAGTATCATACTGAGGCAACCTTATTCATTCTGTCAGCAGGGACGCCGTTCCAATCAGGAAGATGCCCGTTATCCCGACTGTGATGCTCCCGATGCCGCCACATCCACGTTTGTGGTATGTGACGGCGTGGGTGGTCAGGACAAGGGGGAGGTGGCGAGCCGCACAGTGGCTGACGCCATGGGTACATACATGCAAGGCCGGGGCGCAGACAAGAACCTCTCCATTGCCGATTTTGGCGCTGTTCTGGGCGAGGCATTCCGCTGTCTGGAGCGCAAGATGAACGATGACACCCGCGATATGGCAACCACCATGACATTTGTTCACGTCAATGCCGACAGTGTGCTGTGCGCGCACATCGGTGACAGCCGCATATATCATGTAAGGCCCGGGGTCGGCATAATGTACCGGAGTGATGACCATTCGCTTGTGAACGCTTTGGTACACTCCGGTAATCTGACCCCTCAGGAGGCCATAAACCATCCGCAGAACAATGTGATAACCCGTTGCATTGGATATGTGCCCAAAGGGAACCGCAAGCCGGATGCCACGACAATCCGCATTGAGGATGTGGCCGCCGGCGATTATTTCTTTATGTGTACGGACGGAGTGCTTCACAGGATGACTGATGATGATCTGGTTGAGATTCTTTCAGCTGATGTCACAGACAAAGAAAAAATCGCACGGATTGCACGGATGAGCAAGGACAGCAGTGACAACAACACCGCATACCTTGTTGGCGTGGATCAGGTTATCACAGACAATGACGTGACAGAAGTGGAGGAATGTAAGGACGAGACCGGCTCGGTGACAGCTCCTCTTCAGCACCCCAATGTCATGTCAAAAGAAGTTGCCGCGGGCAAGAATTCCACAAGCGGCAGAGTGTCGGAATTTTTCAAGAAACTGTTCGGCTGATAGTCATGGGGAATTCAAAAGTCACAGCAGGAGCGCTCCCTGAGGGAACTGTCATAAAATCGCCGCGTGACAACTATCTTGTTGTGTCCGTGCTTGGATCAGGCGGTTTCGGAATCACCTACAAGGTGACAAGGCTTTCAGACGGAAAGACATTGGCCCTGAAAGAATATTTTCCCGACAAACTCTGTGAGCGTGGCGGCGGTGATACCATGGCCTACCTCAGAACCAATGCACAGGCCATAGAGACAGGCATTCACGATTTCAAAACCGAAGCTGAACGGTTGATGCGCCAGAAGATAACCCATCCGAACATTGTGGCTGTTGACGAGGTGTTTGAAGCCAACAATACGGCATACTACACTATGGAGTATATTGACGGCTATAATCTGCGCCAGTATATTGTACACCGTAACAGTGGCAAGCCCATCTCTGTCAGTCAGGCGCTCAGCGTCATGCGTCCGGTGTTACAGGCCATGTCGCTGCTGCACAAGAACAAGATTACCCATCTTGACATAAAGCATGAAAACATCATTCTCACCGTGGAGGATGACGGTTCTTTGCGGCCCGTGATCATAGACTTCGGGCAGTCAAAGCATTATGACCGTAAAGGCAATGCAACATCACAACTCACCAATGCCGGGTGCTCGGACGGGTTCGCGCCGCCCGAACAATATCAGGGACTATATAAGTTTACGCCTCAGGCTGATGTCTATGCATTGAGTGCAACACTTCTTTATCTGCTTACGGCGCAACTGCCCGAAAAGTCATCGGAGATAACAGCCGCCAAGATAATAAGAATGCTTGATGACTCTGTTCCGGAAAGAATAAAGAATGCCATTGTGAACGGCATGCGCCGGGATGTGGATGACCGCACGCAGTCCGTTGAACTTCTGGCAGAAAGCCTTGGCGTTGATATTGCCGATCATGGTCATGAGGCCAATGTGACGCGGCTGCTGAACATCAGCAGACAGAAATCCGGACCGGATTTGTCGCGGATATGGAAAATCGCGGCAGTGGCACTTGTCTGTGCCGGCGTTGCCGGAGGAATATGGTGGTATGCCACACTTCCTGCCTCTCCTGCTGCCGAGACAGCCGCCGTTGACGGCCTTGATTCTGTTGACAGTCTTAGCCTCAATGTGCCACAGGAGAATCTTGCTGTTGCTGACAATCAGGGAGCCACTCCGCAAAACGACCGGACGGCTGATAAACCGGTATCGGAGAGTTCAGACGATATTCAGTCTAATAAGAAAGAGGACACAGCACCAAGAGAAGATGTGCATAATGAGCCTACGGATGACGAATTGTTTGCACAGGCAAAATCATTGGATGATTTTCAGAAACTTGCCGATAGGGGATATGCGAAAGCATACGCTCCTTTAGCAGAAAAGTACTTTGCCGGGCGTCATTATGAAGGTGCCGACTATTTTGTCCGCAAAGCGCTTGCGGCAAACTCCGGTCGCCAGACAGCCATAGGCGTGATCAACAAGCTTACGGTCATAGGCTATTACGACGATAAGGAAAAGCCACAATACTAAATCCTCCCTAAATGAAATGTATAGATTTTGCTGTTGAACTTAATATAAGGGTTCTATGAAGAAAGCGCTGATCATTTTATTTGCCATAATAATATCGTTGTCCGGGATTCAGGCAAAGCAATATCCTCATCAGTATGGGTATGACAAGCTGAGAAAAGAGGCATTGAAAGGCGATGCCATGAGTCAGTACTGGATGGGGAAGACCTTTGAGGCGGGCCGTCTTTCACAGACTCCCGATTTGTCGGAGGCTTTTGTGTGGTATCTGAAAGCGGCCCGCAGCGGTCATGGTACGGCACAGGAAAAGGTCTATACAATGTATAATGCCGGTCGTGGTGTTGCCAAAAATGACGCTGAGTTCATACACTGGCTCAGGGAGTGCGCCAATAATCCGAGCAATGTCTATGGCGATGAGGCCTTTGTGGCAAAAGTGAATCTGGCAAGATTCATGTGCGACGGAACGCATGGCGTGAAAAAAGATGTTGATGCGGCCATATCAATGCTTGAGAACGTTTACGGCCTTGCGCGCACAGAGATAAATGCAATCAGATACCGGACGTTGGGACAGCTCTATAAGGAAAAGGCTGATGAGACGTTTGCCCCGGAATATTACAAAAAAGCCGCTGAATATTATAACCGTGAGGCCAAAGAGTGGGGCGAAATTCCGATGGCGAACCACGACGTTAAAAAGCTACAGGAGGGGATGAGTCAGGCGTATATGAGCGCCGCATACATGTGGTTGATGCATGAGACATTCTCAGACACGCCCGATGACTATACCAACATGCTCAACGCCGTCAAGGCCGCCGCGCAGAAAGGCCATTCCGGAGGCATGTATTTCCTTGGTGAGATATACCTGAACGGTGAATTCGGTGTGGAGAAAGATGTAAAGGAAGCCTGGCATTGGCTGGGAAAAGTATACAATGTAAAACCTCAGGCATCGTACATCATGGCCGATTATTGCTATGGAATCAAGGCATATAAGGATGCCCGGCTGTATTACACACACTTGATCGGCATGAAAGGAGTGGCCAATGAAGTGTTGGGCGAGGCCTACAGGAAACTTGCCGCGATGTACCGCTTTGGCCGCGGTGTGGAAAAAGATGAGACAAAGGCTGACGAGTACACGGCAAAGGCATCCCGGCTCGGCGATCCTGATGCCGCCAAAATACAGCAATGGCTCAACCAGAAGTTCTGAAAATATTGATATATGCATAAATAAGAAAGGTGATGAGTAAGTATCCGTTGAGGCAGTTGTTCTGGGAGTGCACGCTCAGGTGCAACATGAGTTGCCGGCATTGCGGCAGCGACTGCCGGAAGTTTTCCGAGCAGGAGGATATGCCTCTTGAGCATTTTATTCCCGTCCTTGATGATGTGAAAAGTCATCAGCCTGCCACCAAGACAATAGTATTCACGGTTGGCGGCGAGCCTCTGGTGCGTCCCGATATATTGCATTGCGGCCGGGAGATCACCCGCAAGGGCTTTTACTGGGGAATGGTCTCGAACGCCATGCTCATAGACGGTCCGATGATGAGGGAACTGTCGCGCAACGGACTGTGCTCCTTGGCTATAGACATAGACGGTCTGCGTGATGACCACAACTGGCTCAGAAATTCAGAAACAGGTTTTGACCGCGCCTATAACGCCATTGGCCATATCAGACGTGCCCCGCATCTGATGTGGGACGTCATAACATGCGTCACCCCGCGTACGCTTCCCAATCTTGAAGAACTGAAACGGATGCTCGTTGATGCCGGTGTTACACGCTGGCGCTGCTTCACCATTGTGCCCATGGGACGTGCCAAAGACGATGAGGCCCTGCAACTTACGGACAATGAGTTGCGCCAACTCATGGATTTCATCGCGGCAACGCGCCGCGAGGGCAAGATAGACCTGTCATATGCATGCGAGGGCTATCTGGGTGATTATGAGATGAAAGTGCGACCTTATCACTTCCATTGTGTGGCCGGCATAACTACGGCCTCCGTACTTGGCAACGGGGATATAAGCGGTTGTCTGAGCATACGCAGCCATTATAATCAGGGCAACATCTACAAGGAGTCATTCTGGGACGTATGGACAGAGAGATTTGAGAAATACCGCAATCATGACTGGATGAGAACGGGCGTATGCGCCGAATGCGAGGTTTTTGACCGGTGCCGCGGCAATGGGATGCACTTGCGCAATGATGACGGCTCTCTGATGACTTGCCACTATAACAGATTGTTTAAGAGCGATGAAAGCTAATTATATGTGGCGGATAAATGATAAATTTGTAAATCCATATTAAATATACAGACATGTCAACCAATCAATTAATATTGCAGACGGGCTATGTCCTTACAAGTCCGGATTTCACCTATCGCATAGAGAAAGTGCTGGGCAGCGGCGGCTTCGGAATAACCTATCTGGCTACGGCAGCCATTAAAGTGGGCAATGTGACCACTGAAGCACGTTTTGCCATCAAGGAACATTTCATGAGCGATGATTGCGAGCGAGATCCCAAGACGAGCCGGGTTGTATATTCCAATCCTGCTAAAGAGCGGGTGGAGAATTCGCGCAAGGATTTCATTGCAGAGGCACGGAGGTTGCAGAAAGTAGGCATTGACCATCCCAACATTGTGAAAGTCAATGAAGTGTTTGAAGCCAACAACACGGCATACTATGTCATGGAGTATATTGACGGCGAATCATTGCGGTCATACGTAAAGCGCAAGCGTGCACTTGGCGAGGAAGAAATGATTACCATCATGAATCCTATTATCGAGGCTGTGCGATATCTGCATACAAACAGGATGACACACCTTGACATCAAACCGGACAATATAATGCTCGCCAAAAATTATGACGGTACGATGCGCCCCGTGCTTATAGATTTCGGGCTGTCCAAGCATTATGACAAGAATGGACGGCCAACCTCCACGGTCAACACTCTTGGCTGTTCCGATGGCTATGCGCCGATAGAACAATATGCCGGAATCACTACCTTCTCGCCCTCTGCTGATATATATGCTCTCGGAGCGACAATGTGGTTCTGTCTTACGGGCATAGACCCGCAGCGGTCAACTGATCTGACCGATGGTGAACTTTCCAAAAGTCTGCCGTCCGGCATTTCGTCCCGGATGCGTGATGTTGTCAGACAATGTACGCGACGGGACAGAACGGACCGTTGTTTAACGGGTGTGTTGAGCGCGGATGATGTGCCGCAACCGGTGATGTATGGCGGTCCGATGCCGGAGGATTTTGACACAAAAGGCAAACGCCGCACAAAAGTCATAGACTCCGGGAAGCAGACGTCGCAGCGATGGGGGGTAATTGTAGCAGCGATTGTTGCCGGAGTTGTGGCTGTAGGCGTTGCTCTGTTCTTTATTTTCAAAGGATGTGACCGTCCGCGCGATAACCAAGAGGACATGGAGAATGAAGATACAGAACTTGTGGCAGGTGCTGATGCCCTTGCCATCGGTAAGGCTTTCAGAGATAGTATAGCCGCATATCCTGAAGCCCGTGAACTCAACGGCGGCACCATTATCCTGACTGAGAAAGCAGGCCACGGAGCGACTCCATCTGACAATGACTATGTGCGCATCAACTACAGGCTGACACTCCCTGACGGCACTGTCATAGATGATACTGAAGGAACGCCCGTCGATTTACCTGTAAGAGGCTTGATAGACGGATTTGTGGAAGGCTTGCACCATATGCGCGCCGGAGGCACATACTATCTTGCCATACCACCCTCGCAGGGCTATGGCTCTCAGGAATCCGGCGGTATTCCGGCAAACAGCACTCTGTGGTTCCAGGTAGAGCTTATTGATGTCATCAGCAATTCCGGAACACAAGGTTCGGGGGATAATGCGTCGGCCGGCGCATCACAATCAGAGCAGAGCGGTTCGCAGTCTCAGGCACAAAGTGCCTCAACCTCAGGCACTCTTTCTCTGGGCTATGGCACATGGACAGGAGGTATCAGAAATGGCAAGCCCCACGGATCGGGACGTCTGACATTTACATCCGTGCATCGGGTGGACCGGAGCACATCATACGAGGCTCTCTCCGGTGACTATTTTATTGCCACTTATGACAACGGAAATCTTATAAGCGGTAAATTATATAACAGTGATGGCGAACTTCTTAAAACCATAGTGCCATGACAAAAATTTCAAGGACCTTATTTGTGGCGATGTTCCTATGTGCTGTGGCAATGACTACCGCAGCAACAGACGCTTCGCGTCAGAAACAGGTGTTGCCTGATGGTGTTGTCAGCGGTTTGCCGGCGGAGTGTGACACCGTGGTGGATGTTGACGGATATGCCGTGCATGTGAAAAAAGGCGGTGACGGAAAAATCCAAGCGGGTCTTGATGTTTTCTCGCCGCAAGTAAAAGAGATGATCGGGCCTGACATGGCCGCGACAATCGCAACTGTCCTTTTGGAGAAAGCCCGGGGAATTGAGCGGGATGACGGTGTGCGTGTGGACCTGACATCAGGCACGGTCAGCGATTTCAGGCATATCAGCCCTGCTACAGACTGTAGGATCTCAAAGGCTGACACCCGCAGACTTACGGCAGAGTGGAATGTGGATGACCGCAAAGTGGCCGTTTCAGTGCCTGTGGGCTATCAGTCGGCCAAGGGAGGGACGCGTAAGGAGATCGAGGATACGTTTATCAGGCAGTTGAAAGACGGGGGCGCCCCCGCGGCAAGTTGCGGTGTGGAGATTGACCGCGACAAACTGCATCTTTACGTTTCAGACAGCATCTATGTGGCCTATGGGTCAGATTATCATAACAAGGACATCACCAACGACATATATGCGGTTGTGGATTCAGATGGAAATATCAGTCCGGTGTGGCATGCCGGTCAGCCTCTTGAGTCAATTGCCGATATGTTTGTGTATCCGGCAGACGGGGCCTATGGTGATCCCACAATAGAGATGACCGTTCTGAAACATGAATATGGCGAGCAGGAAAAACTGACTGTAGGCCTCAGGAAATTCCTTGCTGTCTGTGAGGCCGATGGCTGCACACCGTATTGGGGTGTGGAGAAATTTGCCGACGGCCATCTTGAGGGGGCGCTGTTTATGGTCAATCCCCGTCAGGGATATAATCACACGTTTAAAATTGACTGCATGCCTGCCGATGTGATTGGCGGAAAGGGCGTGGTCAAAGCCCGTGCGAGTCTGTATGTCCCCGTCAACAACATCCGTGACCTCTATGAGCCATACAAAAAGAAAACCGAGAAAGAGAGAATCAAGTATGATGAGAAGTAAGAATATTGTCCTGACCTTTCTGATGTTGTGCACGGCGTGGGCAGCCGCCGGTGCTCAGACGGATAACTTTGCCGCTGTTGAGGACAGCATGAACCTGATCAAGCTTGACGCCGCATATGTCTATGGCGAGTCATATGACACCAACCGTGACCTTGCTCTTGAGGGCGCATTGAAAGACCTTGTTTTCTATTGCAACGAGATCCGCCATGAAGCCGGCAAGGACAGTCTGGGCATATCCAATCTCATGGCAAACGTAAAGGAGCTGGTGTATTGCAAGGCGGACAAATACACGGCCTTTGTGTATATTCCCGTTGAAAAGATGCTCTCACTCACCGCATCGCGCCCTAATGCCGGAAACACAAACGGCAGCACGGCTGTGACGCAGCAGCCGCGCAGACCCGAGCCGCCACGAAAACCGGAAAAAACCGACCCTCCCCGGAAGGAGGAAAAGCCCGAGCCTCCGGTCAGAAATATGCAGTTGGCCGGCACAACGCTTGACGAGTTGAGCCGCACACTTTCCACTCAGGACAACCTTGTTGAGGTAAAGTCTTTTCTGAGTGAGTTCAAGAAAGACGGGCGTGTCACCGCCACAGGGGCGACCACACAGGCTGCGGAAGTGCCCGCAGACGCCTATTCCATTCTGTTTGACGGAATGGGCGGTGTGCTGTCCGTCCTCTCTCCGAAAGCGGCCGGCCCTCAGATGAATTATAGAACCAATCTTGAAGATAACCAGTCAAATCACAGTAATTGCAAGTTTATAATATGGTACAGATAAATTCCATTAAACGCATTGTCACAGTCAGCATGGCTATAATAGGGTTTATGGTTGCCAATGCAGCGGTGACATTCAAGTTCGATGCGCGGTCAAATGTGCCGGCAACGGTGAAAAGCGCCATGGAGAACAACATCTCATCGTTATTGACGGAGATTAACCGCGCCGCAACCGGCAACACGGTGCTGAACCTTGCCGGAATAAACATGGAGCCGGCGGCAAAGTCACGTCTCGAGGCTCTTTGGGGCGATGCTCCTTTTGTATGTGACAACACCATGAACATTTCAAGCTGTCTCAATGACTATCAGGGTTATCAGGTGCGCAAGATATCCATCACCATGAAACCCAAAGACTCATCCTACGAACAGTCTCTGAATCGCCGGCTGACAATATCGCTCAACAAACAGGGAGTCATCACCGGCGCCCGTCTCGCATGGGAGATACATGAGGACGTTGACCAGATGCTCGGGCACTCAAACGGCGTTGCCGACACCCGTAAGCGCATGGAGATCCTGAAATGGGTGGAAGATTTCAGATGCTATTACAACGAGCGCAATCTCAATGCCCTGGATCAGGTGTACAGTGAGGATGCACTCATCATAACAGGCAGTGTTGTCAAGCGCCGCAAGATGTATGGTGACAATGATGTGCATCTTGAAAACAAGGTTGAATATCTTGTGCAGTCAAAGACTGACTATATCAACAAACTTAAACGCATTTTCCGCAACAACCGTCGTATCAATGTGGAGTTTGACCATATTTCTGTCATGATGCACAATGCAAAAGAAAACATTTATGGCGTCACCCTTCATCAGAAATGGCAGACAAGCAATTATAGCGATGACGGATGGCTTTTTTTGCTCTGGGATTTCAATGACCCCGAGCATCCGCAGATCCACGTGCGCACATGGCAGCCTGAGCAGATAGCCGCCACTGATGGCGTCTTCACCCTCGATGACTTTTTCATCCCGTAAAAATTCTATTCGGCTCATATGAAAAAGTTCCTGCGAATTAGTCTTTATGCTGTCATCATTCTGATGTGCACGCCCGTGGTCTATCCCTATCAGATAGTTGTCTACGGCATGACACGGGAAAATATGGATCTTTCCGGGGCAGTAAACGGTCGTAAAGACCTGAATGGTAATCCATGTGCGCTGCTTGTTGTGCTTGCTGAAAGTAATGGAGTGAAATTTTCCGGGAATGTTATAGGCGATGTAGAATACAAAGACTACAAATATTATGTGTATATGTCGGCAGGCAGTAAACAGTTGATGATTACTTTCCCGACATCGGACTCGGAAATCATTTCATTTTCGCGTTATGGGATAGACAAACTCGAAGGGAAACAGACATATACACTTAAGGTCGAATTACACGATTATAAGCTCGTTGTTCAGGAAGGCCCTATTGAGGAAGCACTTAAGTATTACGCTAAAGGCCAGTTCAATTTTGCTATGGGTCTATTCCTTTCAGAGCCTGATAACGTGGTTGCCCAACACCATATAGGCGCCATGTATCTGTATGGTGAAGGAGTGCCCAAAGATGAAGAAAAAGGGTTGAGTTGGATAAGAAAAGCTGTTGAGAATAACGATGCCGATGCTATGGCTGATCTGGGTTATTATATGCTTAAACAGAACTCCACTCCGGCTGCATTTCAAGAAGGGATGGACCTATGTGTCCGCGCCGGCGAACTTGGCAATATGTGGGGTTATCATTATCTTGGCGCTATATATAGATATGGCGAGGGCGTGGACATAAACTACATCAAAGCAAAGGAATTTTATGAAAAAGCGATTGACATGGGCAATGGCGTCTCTGCCAACTCACTTGGTGTAATGTATATGCACGGGTTAGGTGTGAAGTGTGATTATGCAAAGGCATTGGATATATTCAGTAAATCGATATATAATGCTAATGCGCGTTATAATGAGGGGCTTATATATTATAACGGATGGTCAGGAGAACGAAATTTTGACCTTGCATTCAAAAAGTTTTCCGCAGCGGCAGACATGAAAGATGCAACCTCATGTGGTTTTTTGGGGGTGATGTATTATAATGGAGAAGGGGTTGATAAAAATTATGAAATGGCATTCCAATGGCTGAAAAAAGCTCAGGAACTTGGCGAAGATCGGTTCCTCACCCTTTTGGGGATTTGCTACTATAATGGCTATGGCGTGGAACGTGATATGGCGAAAGCCAAAGAATTTCTGACTAAAGCTGCCGAAGCCGGTGATGAACAAGCGGCTGATATCTTGAAAAAAATAATTTGATGAAGAAACTGCTGGTCATAAAAGTTATTCTTATTGCATCTATCGGGCTGATTGTCCCGCTGCAATGCCGCTCTCAGGAGCTGAGAGTTGACGGCATGCGTGTCCTGACAAACGACCTGAGTGCGTCGGTCTATCAGCGTCTTGACAATAACGGACATGCTTGTGCGCTTGTCAAGGTTGTATTTCCAAAAGCCGGCGCTGAGTTTGAAGGCAATGTCATCGGAGCAACAGAATATCGCGCCGGTGAGTATTGGGTATACCTGACGCCCGGCTCAAAGTTCCTGAAAATGAAGCATGCGGAACACAGTCCGTTAATGATTCAGTTGGGAGCCCCCATAGGTCCTGTTGAATCCAAAAGGGCCTATGAGATAAAAATCATTGCTGTGCAGCCATCAGACGACTCCGGCTCCGCAACCTCCCAACCACAGACAGGACGGCTCATATACTCAAGTGGGAACAAAATATTTACATGCGATGGTATATGGAGGCCTGATTATGATAAGCTGTTTCAGACTGATCTGACCGGTATTAACCGCAAGCATTTCAGCATCTCATTTGACTATTTCCCTGATACAGAGATGAGTTTTGAAGGAGCATCCCCATACTCACCAAATGAGAAAATAATTGTGTCCTTATCGACGGGATGGCGGATATTAAATGTATATTTGTGTAAAAATGGGAAGATTAGTATTGACGTTAACAACCACAGAGAGTATTATCACACTTCAACACCATAT
>JAUNPQ010000031.1:22896-24385 GCA_030536615.1 Bacteroidales bacterium
TGAGTGGAACAGTATTGCAATAGAATACAATAACGGAGTGTTGAAAGTCAATGGACAGATATTCGATAATGTGAATATAAATCCTTATGACGGAGACAATTGGCTCACAAATACAGATTATTCAGATGGTGGTAAATCGTTTAAAGGCCGTCTGACCAATATCAAAGTATACTCCTACGACTGACCTCCCGCCACAAAAATTATAACCAATCCCCTATAATATATATTATGAAGCATATTATAATCGCACTCGCATTGTTGATATTGTGTTCATTTTCGGTATTATCACAAGAGTCTAAAATTAATGAAATCAGGTATGACTCCCAGGATTTATCCTCACATACCAACAGCCGTATGGATTTGAATGGCAAAAGATGTGCATTGTTAAAGATTATAAGCAAAGACAAGCTCAGTGCGGTGCAAGGGAACATTATTGGAGGAATTGAAGAATATGGTCTGGAGAAATGGGTATATATTACCGCCGGCTCAAAGTTCGTTAAGCTGATATTTGAAAATTCTTATCCTATAATGATTGTTTTTCATGACTATGGGATAGATAATGTATCGTCAGACGGCGCATATAATATTTTGGTGGAAAATAATCTGTCAGAAAATGTTGTTAAAAAGATGGTTCTGGAAGATGCAATCGAAGCAATCAAGCAAGGTTATTATTTCCGGGCGTTTGAGATATGCGAAAAATTAACAACGGAAGGCGATCCTATGGCGTCAATGATTCTGGGTCATTGTTATATGAATGGATTGGGAGTTGAAAAGGATATTTCTAAGGCGATAGGTTACATCCAAGAGGCATCAGACAAAGGTAACTTATATGCGCTATGCAATTTAGGGTTTTGTTATGAGAAAGGAATAGGCGTGAATAAGAATACGGCAAGAGCGTTTTATTATTATCAGAAGTCCGCCGAGGCGGGAAGTGTAATAGGTCAATATAATTTAGGAAATTGCTATCATAATGGGATAGGGACTCCGGCGAATGACAAAGATGCATACAGATGGTTCAAGAAAGCTGCATGCAAGGGATATACGGATGCAATTGTAAGACAGGCATTGCTTGTATATACAATTGAGGGAATCAATAAACAGACTATAGCCAAAAGAGATTCGTTGGTAGGTATTGCCGCAGAGGCCAATCACCCGGTAGCATTAGAAATAATAGGATCTGATTTAAAATTTGAAGGGACCAATCATAAAAACAAGAAAGCATTCGAGCAGGCGTTGCCTTATCTTCAAAAATCAGCGGATATGAATTATGCTCCGGCACTCGTTGAATTGGGATACATGTATTGGGAGGGATATGGTGTCAAGAAAAATAAGGAACAAGCGTTCAGATATATGGTCAAAGCGTCAGAATTGGGATATCCGGATGGGTCTTATCAAGTCGGATGTATGTACAGAGACGGGGATGGCGTTAAAAAGAATAAACAGAAAAAATCAGAATATTGGAAGAGGCAGAGAGAGCAGGAAAAAACAT
>JAUNPQ010000032.1 GCA_030536615.1 Bacteroidales bacterium
GTAAGTTTTGTTAGCTCCACCAAACCACGTTTTTGTTATCCCTAAGATTTCAAATATCTTACAAAACGGCAGAAACAATGGCTCAAAAAAATAACAGCAGCGAAAATGTAGGGCTGCACCCCGGTGCAGCCGCCCCCGGAGGCGACAAGTTGCCTCGGCGAAAAAATCTGCGTGCCGAGTTTCACGACTATTCCGGCGGAGATTATTTCGTGACAATATGCACCCGCGATAAAGAGCATTATTTCGGACGGATTCATGAAGGAGAAATGGTATTTAGTGAAATGGGGAAAATGGCAGACTTGTATCTAAAAGAATTGCACACACATTATTCTTATGTTGCAGTGCCACAATGGGTGGTGATGCCAAATCATGTGCATGCCATAATCTCTATCAGAGAACCTGCGGATGCACCGGGGTGCATCCCTACCATTAGGACGGCTCTCGGTGTGGTTGTCGGGGGATATAAGCAGGCGGTTACCCGTTATGCACGCCGCCACAATATATACTTCGGGTGGCAACCCCGATTCCACGACCATATTATACGAGGCATTGCTGACGGGAATAAGATATCAGAATATATTGAAAACAATACTGCCCGTTGGGACACGGATTGTTTCAACGATACGAACCGACCAAAATAATGTCAAGAAAATGAAAACAAAACTACATACTGAGTGGATGGTTGCCGATATCTGCGACGGCTTTGTCTATAACGAACTTGAGGCCAAAGGCCTTTTCGGAATGGGCGGCCGGTTGACCATTCAGCCCGAATATCAGCGCAACTATATCTATGCCGACGGCAAGCGTGACGTTGCCGTGATTGACTCAATGCTTAAGGGCTATCCGCTCGGTGTGATTTACTTTGTCAGGACTTCCGATGGCCGCTTTGAGGTGCTTGACGGTCAGCAACGAATCACCTCGCTTGGCCGTTTCTTCAACGGCAAACTCGGCATCAAGGATGAAAACGGCTTGCCTCAGAGCATCGGTTCGCTCCCCAAAGAGAAACGCGAACTGTTTCTCGCCACTCCGTTGCTCATCTATGAGTGCGAGGGCACGGAACAAGAGATTAAGGAATGGTTTCGGAAAATCAACATCGCCGGAGTACCACTCAATAATCAGGAACTGCTCAACGCCGTTTATTCCGGCCCATTCGTGACTGCGGCAAAGGAGGTGTTCAGCAACTCCCAATCATCAAAAGTGCAAATGTGGAGCGCCTTTCTCAGCGGTGCCGTGAACCGTCAGGACTTCCTCGCCACCGCTCTCGAATGGGTGAGCCGGGGAAAAGCCGAAGAATATAGGCGCGACCATCGTTTCAGCTCCGATATTACCGAACTTCGCGACTATTTCAACTCGGTAATCGACTGGGTGCGCTCGGTGTTTCCACTCGTCGAGAGCGAGATGCGCGGGTTGCCGTGGGGAGAGCTGTATGAACGGTTCCACGCCACGCCCTACAATCCGGCGCACATGGCAGAGCGTGTCAAGGAACTTTATGCCGACCCATATGTCAAAAACCGCCGAGGCATATTCGAGTATCTACTTGGCGGCGAGACCGACCGCAAACTGCTTGACATCCGCATTTTTGACGAGGCAACGAAACGCGCCGTGTATTCCCGGCAGACTGAGGAGGCAAAGAAAAAAGGAATATCCAACTGCCCCGACTGCGCCCTCGGACATCAGGCCAACGCGCAGAAGATATGGAAGCAGAGCGAGATGGATGCCGACCATGTGACGGCCTGGAGCCGCGGAGGTGCAACCTCGATTGAGAACTGCCAAATGCTCTGCAAGCACCACAACCGAGCCAAGGGCAACCGCTGAGACCCACACACGCATATATTCTGTGACCATGAACCAATCATCCACAGAATATGCAAGAAAATCTTACTTTCGGCCACGTTGCCGAACTTTGGAAAGAGGCGAAGCGCAATGTGGTGAAGCAATCCACTTTCTGCGCCTACGCTTTGATCGTCCAATCCCATCTGCTCCCGGCGTTCGATAAATCCACTGTAATTTCCGAACGCGAGGCGCAGCAGTTTGTTTTTGACAAACTCGCGGCGGGACTTAGCCGCAAGAGCGTCCACGACATCGTTGCCGTACTCAAATCAATCGTAAAGTTCGGCGGCAAGCATTCACTTTTCCCGGCCTCGCAATGGGATATAGCATACCCCACCGAGTCATAACACAAAAAGTTGCCGGTGCTTTCTCTCGCCGACCACCGCAAACTTCTGAACCATCTGACTGAATCACCCACGCCTCAAAACATAGGCATCATGCTCGCCCTGTGTACCGGGCTTCGCATAGGTGAAGTCTGTGCCCTCCGCTGGGCTGAGATAGACCTCGTGCGCCGCATAGTCATTGTTTCGGGCACTGTTGGCCGCATATACAACTGTGAAAAGAAAGCCACCGAACATTACGCCTCCACCCCAAAGACACGCACCTCCAACCGGGAAATTCCAATTTCAGCGCCATTGCTCCGCGCTCTCAGGCTGATAAAGAAACAGCAAGCCGGAGCCGCATATGTAGTTGGTGACGGAACCAAACCCAAAGAGCCGCGCACATACCGAGAAACATTCTCCCGGCTGCTGCGCCGATTGAAGATACCGCCTATCGTGTTCCATGGCTTGCGCCATACCTTTGCCATACGTTGTATCGAAAGCGGCTGCGATTATAAGACCGTCAGTGTCATACTCGGCCATTCCAACGTGGCTACGACGCTCAATCTTTACGTCCATCCAAACATCGACCAAAAGAAACGGTGCATCGACCGTCTGAACAAGTTCTTACGCTTTGAAAATACTTTCAATATAGATTCCCAAGAGTGAGCAGTACAAGTAAAAACAGTCAAATGGACATAGTTAAAACAGTCCTCACCTCATGATTATCCCAAATTCATTTGCTATCACTTTTCACCAGCTATTTATAGCACACTATTAGTGCCCAATGACTTGCAAATATTACTGGTAGTCAGGCAATTTGTGCAGATGGGAAATAATTGCTAAATTTGCATTAAGATTAATAGCACACTTAATGAAGAATATACGCAATTTCTGCATCATAGCCCACATTGACCATGGCAAATCCACACTGGCCGACCGGCTGCTTGAATACACCGGCACCGTCCAGGCAAAAGACATGGAGGCACAGGTGCTTGATGACATGGACCTTGAACGTGAGCGTGGCATAACAATCAAGAGCCACGCCATCCAGATGGAGCATGACATTGACGGCACACACTATATACTCAACCTAATTGACACCCCGGGACACGTGGATTTCTCATATGAGGTGAGCAGGTCCATCGCCGCCTGCGAGGGCGCTCTCCTTATTGTTGACGCCACCCAGGGCATACAGGCCCAGACAATTTCCAACCTCTACATGGCCATTGACAATGATCTGGAAATAATCCCCGTGGTGAACAAGTGTGACCTTGATTCGGCAAAGCCTGAGGAGATTGAGGACCAGATTGTGGACCTTCTGGGGTGCGACCACTCGGACATAATCCGCGCATCCGGAAAAACCGGCATGGGCGTCCCTGAAATTCTCCGCGCCATTGCCGAGCGCATCCCCGCACCCAAAGGAGACCCGGAAGCACCGCTGCAGGCCCTTATCTTTGACTCAGTGTTCAATCCGTTCAGAGGAATAATCGCATATTTCAAGATAGAAAACGGCACAATCCGCAAAAACGATTTTGTGAAATTCGTCTCAACCGGAAAAGAATATCACGCCGATGAAGTGGGTGTCCTAAAACTCGACATGTCCCCGCGCGACGTCCTGTCAGCCGGAAATGTGGGATACATCATATCAGGCATAAAAACCTCCAAGGAAGTGCGCGTAGGTGACACCATCACCCATGTCCAGCAGCCCTGCGACAAAGCCATTGACGGCTTTGAGGACGTCAAACCGATGGTTTTTGCAGGCGTATACCCCATTGACACGGAGGACTTTGAGAATCTGCGCGCGTCACTTGAAAAACTCCAGCTCAACGATGCCTCACTGACCTTTGTTCCTGAGTCATCAGCAGCTCTCGGGTTCGGTTTCAGATGCGGATTTCTCGGGCTTCTGCACATGGAGATCATACAGGAACGTCTCGGCCGCGAGTTCGACATGGATGTCATCACCACCGTCCCCAACGTTTCCTACCGTGTATACGACAAGAAAGGAAATATGACCGAGGTACACAATCCTTCCGGCCTGCCGGATATAACACTCATTGACCACATCGAGGAACCGTATATACGCGCCACAGTCATCACAACCGCAGAGTTCATAGGGCCGATAATGACCCTGTGCCTTGCAAAGCGGGGCGAGCTCGTGAAACAGGAATACATCTCCGGCAACCGCATGGAGATAACCTTCGACATGCCTCTTGGTGAGATTGTAATTGACTTCTATGACAAACTGAAAAGCATATCGAAAGGATATGCCTCGTTTGACTATCACCTGCACGATTTCCGCGAGTCAAAACTTGTGAAACTCGACATACTGCTGAACGGAGAAAGCGTCGACGCACTCTCCACACTCACCCATGCCGACAACGCCGTCACTTTCGGACGCCGCATGTGCGAGAAACTCAAGGAACTCATTCCGCGCCAGCAGTTTGACATTGCAATTCAGGCAGCCATCGGAGCCAAGATCATAGCCCGCGAGACCATCAAGGCCGTCCGTAAGGACGTTACAGCCAAATGCTATGGCGGTGACATCTCACGTAAGCGCAAACTTCTTGAGAAACAGAAGAAAGGCAAAAAGCGCATGAAACAGATCGGATCTGTCGAGGTTCCTCAGAAAGCATTCCTGGCCGTGCTGAAACTTGACTGACGCCACAATGGTACTCTTCCCCAACTGCAAGATCAATCTCGGTCTTGACATCATACGCCGCCGCCCCGACGGCTACCATGACATAGAGACTGTCATGATTCCCGTGCCCTGGTGTGACATTCTGGAGATTGTCCCCGCCCCTCCGGATGCGCAGGCTGACACCCTGACAGTCACCGGAAACACCATTGACTGCCCGCCACGGCACAACCTTGTCATGAAAGCGGTTGCCGCCGTGCGTCGTGAAAGGGAACTGCCCTACGTTGACATCCACCTGCACAAAATCATTCCTGACGGAGCGGGTCTGGGAGGAGGATCCTCCGATGCCGCACATACAATCATAGCCCTTGACTCATTGTTTGAACTGAGAATGTCTGATGACCGGAAAGCTTCTATCGCCGCAGGCATAGGTAGCGACTGTCCTTTCTTCATATACAACCGGCCCATGCTGGCATCCGGAACAGGCACAGAACTCCGGCCCGTCGACATCTCGCTGGGAGGTATGACACTCATAATCGCCAAGCCGGAGAATGTGGCCGTCTCCACCGCCCGTGCCTATGCCGGCGTCACTCCGGCCATTCCTGAAATGTCCCTTGCCAAAGCCATTTCCGCCCCTATATCAGACTGGACAGGCACCATCACAAACAATTTTGAGAAAAGCGTGTTTGAAGCCGCACCTGAAATCAGACAGACAAAAACCGCCATGGAAAGACTTGGCGCTGCCTACACAGCCATGTCCGGCAGCGGAGCCGCCGTGTTCGGCCTCTTCAATGAAAGCATAAGTCCAGACATCGTGACACGGACATTCCCAGGATGCACCACATTCTCATGCACCATGCCATGAGTGAACGTTACTCACTTATTTTTGTTATCTCTTTATAGAATTAATGTGTCAGAGACATTTTTGGCAACATTTTTGCTATAATAATTTTGTGTTTTTAACGCCTAAATCCAAGACACGACATGACAAAAAATAAAAATAAGAACAACCGGCACGCAACAGAGGCAACCGCTGAAAACGTCACTGAGAATGTAAACGTTGATGATGTGCTTGATGTTGACAACGAAACTGAAGAAATTGAGGAAGTTGCCGCCGAAGAACTTGACGAGAACCGGAAACTGACACAAGAACTTGACGAAGTGAAAGCCCAACTCGAAAAAGAGAAAAAAGAATACCTTTTCCTAATGGCTGACTTTGACAATTACCGCAAACGTGTGCTCAAGGAAAAAGCCGAACTTATCAAGAACGGCGCCGAAAAAGCCATGGCCGGCATCCTCCCGATTGTAGATGATTTTGAACGCGGTCTGGAATCAACCAAAAACGACGAGTCGGGGCAAGCCGTGCGTGAAGGCATGGAGCTTATCTATCAGAAATTCGTCAAATATCTCTCTGACAACGGAGTCAAAGCCATGGACACAACACCCGGATCTGACTTCAACACAGATTTCCACGATGCTATAACCACCATCCCCGCTCCCACACCGGAACTTAAAGGAAAGATTGTAGACACCACCCGTAAAGGATATATGATCAACGACAAAGTGCTCAGACACGCAAACGTGGTTGTGGGTGAATAATCCCGCCAAAAGCATAAAAACTATAATTCAGACATGGCTACGAAAAGAGATTACTATGAAGTTCTCGGTGTGAGCAAATCAGCCACCGCTGATGAGATCAAGAAAGCATACCGTAAACTTGCCATAAAATACCATCCGGACAAAAACCCCGGTGACAAAGCTGCGGAAGAGAAATTCAAAGAAGCGGCCGAAGCCTATGACGTTCTTTCAAATGAGGAGAAACGTCAGAAATATGACCAGTTCGGTCACTCCATGGGTCCGCAGGGATTTGGCGGAGGCATGGGCGGAGAATACTACGGCGGCGGAATGTCTATGGATGACATATTCGCACAGTTCGGAGATATTTTCGGCGGCAGATTCGCAGGTGGCTTCGGCGGTTTTGGAGGAGCTGCCGGAACCCGGCGTTCCCAACCCCGGCAGAGACGCGGATCTGACTTGCGTATCCGTGTGAAACTGACACTCGAAGAAATTGCCAAAGGCACAACCAAGACCCTGAAAATTCCCACATTTGTCAAATGCGACCACTGCAACGGCACCGGCGCAAAAGATGGAGTAGCCTTTGCCACATGCCAGACATGCCATGGCTCAGGACAGGTGACACAGATCCAGAACACACCATTCGGACAGATGCAATCATCTGCCGTATGTCCCACCTGCGAGGGAACAGGCAAAGTGATCACTGAACGCTGCACCTACTGCAACGGGCAAGGCGTGGAGCGTCGCGACCAGCAGGTATCATTCAACATCCCTGCCGGCGTTGCCGACGGAATGACCCTCACTCTCCGCGGAAAAGGGAATGCTCCCGCACACGGCGGTGTGAACGGAGACCTGCTTGTTGTTATTGAAGAGATAAAACACCCCGAACTTATCCGCGACGGCAACGACCTCATATACAACCTCATGCTTGACATTCCTACCGCCACCCTCGGCGGCTCTGTCGAAGTGCCCACCATCACCGGACGCGCACGCCTCAAAATCACTCCCGGCACACAGCCCGGCAAAGTGCTCCGTCTGCGCGGAAAAGGACTGCCCTCAACAGAAGGATACGGAACAGGCGACGAACTCATCAATGTCATGGTCTACATTCCCGAGAAACTTACCGACGAGGAAAAGAAAACCGTTGAAGCCCTGAAAGGCTCGCCAAACATACAGCCTTCAGACACTGACCGTCACCGCATCTTCTCAAAACTGAAACACATATTCAGCGATCCGGACAATCAAGGCTGAAACCATGAATATAAATAAAAGACCTTAACAATAAGAGACTGTTTAAAACAAAACAACGGGGTGACCGACAATCGGTCACCCCGTTGTTTTGTAAAATAAGTTCTTCAATGATTGTCAGCTTCCGGAGCAATCAGTTTGTAACCCTTGCCGTGTATATTGATGATCTCAATTGACGGATCATCCTTGAGGTGCTTGCGCAGCTTGGTGATGTACACATCCATGGAACGTGCGTTGAAATAGTTGTCATCAATCCATATCGTCTTGAGCGCGAAATTACGTTCAAGAATCTCATTGACATGGGCACACAACAGGCTCAGCAACTCGCTTTCCTTCGTGGTTAGCTTTGTCACCTTGTCATCAATCATCAGCACCTGCTTCTGAGTATCGAAAGTGAAGCGGCCAATCTTGTACATGGTGATCTCCTTGCCTTTTTTGCCTTTCACACGGCGCAGAATGGCCTCAAGACGGAACACAAGTTCCTCCATTGAGAAAGGTTTGGTGATATAATCATCCGCGCCAATCTTGAATCCCTCAAGAATATCTTCCTTTATTGACTTCGCCGTCAGGAAAATGATGGGCACCTCTGAATTCACCGTGCGGATCTCCTGTGCAAGGGTGAAACCGTCCTTCTTGGGCATCATCACATCAAGCACACATATGTCATATTTGCCTTTCAGAAAAGCCTTATAGCCGCTTTCTCCATCAGAGAAAAGATCAGCATTGAAGCCCTTCTGCTGCAGATACTCACGCAAAAGCATGCCTAAGCTCTCATCGTCTTCACAAAGAAGTATTCGTGTACGTTCTTCCATAATTAATCAATTTTTAGAGAGTGGTATAATAATTATAAATTTTGTTCCATGATTAAGCTGGCTCTCAACAGTTATTGTGCCGCCAAGTTCGCCGACCATCTTCTTCACATAGGCCAGACCCAGACCAAATCCCTTCACGTCATGGCGGTTGCCGGTGGACACGCGGAAAAATTTCTCGAATATCCGCTTCTGGTCCTCCCGTGAGATTCCAATGCCATTGTCCGCCACCGTTATCTCCAGCCGTTCATCGGGGAGATCGCGCGAAGTCACCGTCAGCTCCAGCGGAGTGTCCTCACGCCTGTACTTGACAGCATTGTCAAGAAGATTGAAAATCACATTGGTGAAATGCATCTCATCAACTTCCACAATGGCGTCCATGGCATCAAGGTTGGCAGTGAGATGGCCTCCGTACTTCTCAACCTTGAGCTTGAATGTGTTCACTATATTATATATAATGACATTTGCATCCACGTCCTCAATCTTCAACGTTGACTTACGGCCTTCAAACATAGACATCTGCAACACCTTCTCAACCTGAAAGCGCAGTCGTTTTGTCTCATCGTTGATGACATTTGATATCTGCTGCAACATCATCGGCGATTTGCGCACACTCTGGTCATTCAGCATCTGAGCCGCTAAAGAGATTGATGAGATAGGCGTCTTGAACTCATGGGTCATGTTGTTGATGAAATCATTTTTCATCTCTGTCAGCTTCTTTTGGCGGAATGCCGTCACTATGGTGAATACAAATACAACCAGAAGTATTATCGTAAGGATGAATGCAGGCCACAGGAACGGCATGGAAGAATACACAAAATCCTTTTTGGTGGGAAAATAGACCTTCAGATAGAAAATCTTCCCGGCGCCATCCTGAGGAAACAACGGCTGGACAAACATATTATCCTCATCAGCCGCGGTGGTACGGAATCCCTCAGTGCTGTATACCGGCACACCGGCACGGTTCACAACCGCAAACTCAAACGGCACTTTCAATCCAAGTGTGTCCAGTTCCTGCCGCAGATAACGGTACACCGTTGCTGAATCGGCACGTTCCGTAATCGGCCTGCTGGATGATTTGCTGATTATGTCAAGAATAACATTGTCAATCAGATTCTTCTGCTGCATGTATTGCTCATTGAACTTTACGCGCACAGGCTGACGATATGTTGCTGTCCCGGAAGAGCGGCCAAACACAGCAGGTGCTCCCTCCAGATTGGATATGGCCGAAGGCGCACCTTTGATAGTAAGATCGGCCTCGAGACCGGATGAAGTTGTGAATGAATAGCGCACACCCCCAAGCTGCGGAGTTGCATCGCCAAGATACTGACGATAAATGGATGATGACTCCAGATTGTCAACATCTTCCTGTAGAAAACGTTGAGTCTCGTCGTGCGACAATTGCAGCGACACGGCAACCAGACTCTGGCGTACGGTCTGTGCAAACTGATCATAACGCATCCTCACAATGTCATGCATATAAAAAACCATCATGAACAGCAAGCCGATGAGCGACATGGCCATGATCACAGTCAGTATCCAGATTGTTTGTTTCTTCATCTTTTTTATGTCCCCGACATTATGTCTGAGAAAATTATTCCGAATGAAATTAACCTATATTATGTTAACGCTTTAAACCCGCAAAAGTTTGCTAATAACTTTTTCAAAAATTGAACAGGGAAATAGCCATTTAACAATTCAACGCAAAATTAACATAAAAAATTTGGAAATACAACCTTTCTCATACGCTTTTTTTGAGAAAAATCACAGCATGCCCCCCAACCATAATTTTTCCGGGCAAATACTCACGTCCCGTAAAGCTAAAAAGCATTTGGCATTACCCTCACTTATTCGTATATTTGCAACCATCAAACCATTGTGCTTACATGCGCCGATTTCTATCTCCAATCTGCATAAGTGCTCTCGTTGCCGTGTCTCTGGGCATGACATCGTGCCACACCACACGCGGCACATCAAAACAAGGCACACATGCCTCGCACAAAAAGCCTAAAAAGCCCACAAAAAGCCGTCCGGCGCCTAAAACAGTAGCCGACGCACTTGTTGGAGAAGCCCGGCAATGGCTGGGTGTCCCATACAAATGGGGCGGCAACGATTATGACGGAGTGGACTGCTCGGGATTTCTCGTGGCCGTATACCGCGATGCCGCAGGGATACCATTGCCGCGCACAACAGCCCTACAACAGGATCATTGCATAGACATAAAGAAACATGAACTGTCTGTAGGCGACATCCTGTTTTTCTCATCCAAAAAATCTGGCAAAAAAGTTGCGCACGTCGGGATGTATGTGGGCAACAACCGTATGATACACGCCTCATCAAGCCGCGGAGTGGTTGAAGACAACCTCGCCATGAACTATTACCAGCAGCACTTCCTCGGTGTTGGACGCGTGCCGGCGCTTGCTGATGCCACACCGTCAATCCGACGTTCAAAAAAAGCAAAAAAGCAGAATACTGAGGAAATACGCCCTGAAGAAATACGTCCGGAGACAATCAGCCCCCGTGAAGTAGCCGTCACTAATCCGGCCCCTGTGCAGGTCACGGTTCCGTCACAGCCATCTGTCACAAACACCGATTCAAAAACCTCAGCCGCCGATACCATTGCCGTAAACAGACCGCTGCCGGTAAGTTCAGTCAGATTTGATGACCTTTCTTCATTATATAACCCTCACAACTCCATGACCGACTCAACTGCTGTTGCCGGTGCGAATGTTGCCGCCGTCAACAATGACACGGAAAAAACATCGCCTGCCGTGTCAACACTGCAGGCGGAAATAGAAATAAAAGTCAACATACCGGAAAAATCTGCTCCGGCTGAGAATCAGGAGGACAAAGAAGACGTTGCTACAATTGTGAAAAACGCATTTTCACACAGCAAGTGAGTCCCCTCCTCTGTCCAATGAGTCCGGCTCACAAAATCCGTAATGAGAGGCGTACCAATGTTTCACTTATATTTTAAGAGGATGTTTATTATTAAACACCCTCTTAAACAGCCTTTCATTTCTGATCAAGGTCCTGAAGATTAAAAAGTTCCACAGCGTAAGGGGTCATATACTCCAGCAACTCATACGGATAAAACGGGATGTCAATGATTCCCTGCGCATATGAGGCAATTTCATACGGCTGATACGAAAACACAATCTCGCCCTCTGATGAAATGTAGAAATCACCGTCTTCAGGAAGCGCCGTAACCGTGGTCGCACCTATAAGGTCACTCATGGCCTCGGCCTGTTCGGCAATCCGTACCGGTAGCTCTTTCAGTCCCTGAGGAGTAAAAAGCTTGTCCAGAGTCAGCAACGAGCCTTTTCCCTCAAGCGTATAGTTAAGATGACGTGTACCTGACAGGCCATGGGCCGCTCCCGGTGCATAACTGTCAAACTTCACACAGTAGACCAACATATCCGGAGTCAGATTTACAATAAATCCGCTCACTATGTCAAAGCCCTGCTGCATATCGGAATCTGCCAAGGCTATGCTGTCACTTATGCGCTCCGCAAGCCACGACTGACGGACGGCACTGCTGTCAAGCCAGGCATCAATGCACTCACGCACAGGCTTGCCGTGCATTGAGAGAGCCTTTGAAAGAATAGAGTCTCTGAGCACACTCACATCACAATCTCCTATCTTCTCCGGGATGATGAGTGACACTGAATCCGTATAGACAACATCCTTCTGCTGGTCAAACAGTTTCGCAGTCCCTTTGAGAGTATAGTTTGCATGGCCGGAGTATGTGACCAGCTTGAATTCCGGACCATTGGGCGTGGCAGTGTCATCATTGCCTTTGCATGCAGTCAGACCTACAAGACACACGGCAACGGATGCCATGATGAGTTTATTCTTCATAATTATCAGTTAATAAAAGTGTGGTAGATAAATTGAAAACAACCTCTTAGTTCAATTGTTCGGGTTTAATAATAGCTTTATAAACCTGACGGAAAAGTTCGGGCCTTATCCCTGAATTATTGAATATGGGAGTGTCACGTGTCGGATTGACACGATTTGTCAGAAAAATAAAAATGAGTTCGTTTTTAGGGTCAACCCAGAAAACCGTTCCCGTGAAACCCAGATGGCCATAGACTGACGGATCCGCCTCATCGCACGTGGGAGACCAATCGGGATTCTCGGTGTCAGGTTTGTCAAAACCAAGACCGCGGCGGCATGTGGGACTTTTGTCTGTCGTGAAAAGCCGCACTGTCTCCTCACTCAAAATCCGTTCTCCGCCGTATGTCCCGCCATTGAGCCACATCTGGCATATCTTGGCAAGATCCGTGGCATTGCCGAACAGTCCGGCATTTCCCTGAATTCCGCCGGAGAAATCGGCAAGTTCATCGTGTACATATCCCCTCAGCGTCTGTTTACGCAAATACGTATCCTTTTCTGTAGGAGCCACATGAAAAACAGACTTTCCGTTTTCCGCCGGCCGATAGGCCAGCGACATAGCACCCAGAGGTTTCCATATGCTGTCACGCACCCAGGCGCGGTGGTTCACGCCAGTAGCTCGTTGCTCGGCATCCATCAGCAGGCAGAAATTGAGGCATGAATAGTTATAACTGTTGTCTTTGCGCAAAGGCTGTGAGTAGATACGTCCCATTATCGTGTCAATGGTAGCCTGTCCCACCCATATGCCTTTGGCTGCCTCTATAGGGAACGCATCCGTACGGTGCCCCGAAGTGATGTCCGTGCGCAGTCGGCCGGTACGGTGTCCGTAGGCGCCCTTCTGTATTTTTATAGGATGATCCCGGTCAGACTTGGATGTGATCAGAGGTCCGCTGTACGATGTCGTGTCAATCATTGTATTGAACATGTTGAGCGACGCAGGCATGCCTGATTCATGGTAAAGCAACTGACGGACAGTGATATTCTCCTTGTCCGGACGCCGCATGCCCGGTATATAACGCGACACGGGAGCATCAATGTCAATCAGTTTCTTATCCACCGCCAGCATAATGCCCGGAAGAGTACCAAGTGCTTTTGAAACAGAGGCGAGGTCATACACAGTATTATCTTTGACAGGCGCACCTCCATTTGTCAGCCTGCCATAATTTTTGCTATGCACGATATCACCGCCTTTGGCCACAAGAACCTGTGCGCCGGGCATGCCATGAGCCGCTATCAGCATGTTTACAAGTGAATCGATGCTGTCAGTGACTGATGCACGCAGTCCTTTCTCAGCCGGAGTGGCATAACCAAGACGACTCTTCCTGATGGTCAGTCCATCGCCATATTTTCCGAAACCGTCTATTGTCACCGGAAGGCGCCCCGTCATGTCACGGCCTCCGAAAATAGCCATGGCTGCTTCCTCTGCGCTCTGAGGGATGAAGTCATTTGCAAGCACAACAGCACCGACTGTTTCAGGCACCGGCGCATATTCAGCCGCCTTGTACGGATTGGCCATGAACACAACAACCACACCCGGGATATCCTTGAGGCGGTTGAAAGTTCTCACCATATTTCCTTTGCGGAGGCTATAGACTGCCACAATGACAGTCTTATGGTGACGTATGTCGGCAAGTGTCTTGTCTGATAGCGCTGTTCCTGAAGCCACCTTGTATGACTGCACCGGAGCATATAGCCGGCATGTCTTCACAAACTTGTCATCAGTGGGAGCGCCCAGAGTTACAACCGCTATTGAATTGTCGGGATGTACGCTCACAGGCAGTGCACCATTGTTTTCAAGAGCTGTCAACGCGCCCGACGCCAAAGATGACACCAACACGGATGCCTCGGCCGTGTTTATCTGCGCCCCGGCATTGTTGACGTCTGCCATAGGGGGTATGCCATGTGTCAGTGCATACTTGTATGTCAGAACACGTTTGCAGCGCTCCGCTATTGATTTTTTTGAAAGCTTCCCCTTTTTAATGGCAGCCATAACAGCATCAATATCAGAAGCAATCTTGTCTGCGGAAGGTGCCAGAAGAATATAGGCACCGGCACGCAGGGCGGCAACACAAACATTCTCACCATCAGGAGCCATAGCACCCTTCATTCCCAATGCATCAGTATATGTAAGACCTTTGAAGTTCAGGTCGCGCCGCAGCACATCATAACATTTGGCCGACAAGGACATCGGAGTTCCTGACGCATCAATTGCCGGCACTGAGATATGCCCGGTCATTATGCCTGAGCCGGCCCCCTGCTTCACATAGTTGCTGAAAGGCAGCAATTCAACCTCATCAAGCCGGGCGCGGGAAGCATCAACCGCAGGCAATGCCCGGTGTGAGTCCGTATCAGTGTCACCATGCCCCGGAAAGTGCTTGGCAACAGCCTGCACTCCACCGTCCTCAAGACCTTTCGAGTAGGCGCATACTGCCTCCGATACCTTTGCCGGATTCTCACCGAATGACCGGTATCCGATCACCGGATTTGCCTGATTGGAATTGATGTCTGCCACCGGAGCGAAATTGACCGTGATGCCAAGCTTGCGGCATTCTCGCGCCACCTCGCGTCCATACTGATATATCTTGTCCATATCATCACCGGCGCCCAAAGCCATGTTGTTGGGAAAATGCGGAGTGCCTTTTACACGCATCGCCAGACCCCACTCTCCGTCAAGAGTCATCAGCACCGGTACGGCTGCCGCTTTCTGAGCACAGTTGTTGAGATGGGCAAACTCTTTTATGGTGCCCTCCGTAAAGAGCATGGCTCCCACACCGTCTTTCCCGGCAAGTTTCTCCACCTGCGCCTGCGAGACTGCGCCCTGCGTGGGAACAATTTTGGGACAGAACAGTTGCGCCACGCGCTGCCGCTCACTGAGAGTGCTATACACAGAGTCTGCCCACGCTTTTGCCTGCGAGCTCTGCGCCATACGCATAATGGGAGACACTCCGTTGCCGGCCACTGCCGCCACATTGCATACAATCAATATGACAACGCCTGATATTCTGGCAAAACAATTCATGATGTGCTGTTGGAATAGTCTTACTATGACTGCGTCATAATAAGAGGATATTTAACTATTGAGCCGGGTGTATTCTCTGCACAGAAGACGGATTTATGACTTTCCCTTTATAGTTTTTTCGCAGATAGTCAAGGAAATCCGTGCTGAATTTGTTGGGCGACACAGCAACTTTCTTTGCCCGTGTAAGCGGTGTCATATAATCGCCGCCGTTAGCAAGATAGTCTATGGTAGCCATATAATATGTCTTGTTCGGATCCACAGGCTTGCCGGCGATAAACACTCCGGTGCATTTATGTGTCAGCGGATCATAGACAGCCTCTACCTCCGCGCTTACGCTTGCACTTCCGTCACGGGCCATCACATCGAAATTCTCAAGCAGATCCTTGCCCTTTATCTCAAGCACCTCAATCTTGTTGTTGAACGGAAGCATCATCAGAATCTGGCCCTCGGAAATGTCCCCTTTGGGAAGCCCGCGGCGCACACCGCCCACATTCACCATCCCGAAGTCAATCTTCTTGCCGGCAAGCTGTTTGCCGCGCACTGCCATATAATCGCTCAGAAAATTCAGCAGCTCATTGCTGTCTTTGGCCATGGCAACTGCGGATTCAGCCACTTTGAGCGTCATCAGTGAGTCAACACCGGCCTTGTAAGGAGCAATCATCTCCACAATGTCATCGTCAATGCGGTCATCAAGACGCGATGTGACCGGGATAAGTTTGTAGGACGATGTCAGGTCATCGAGATTGATTGTAACCTCACCGATATTCTTGCCGCTCTTGCCTGTCTGCGTGACCAGAATCATACGTCCGTCGGCATTGGGCACCAGCCAGGGCTTGCGCGGATCTTTGGCTGCGGGATCAATGGTGGTGTGTGAATGGCCACCGATTATAACATCGATGTCGCGTGAATTTGTGGCCAGCTGCAAGTCAGAAGTACCCGTACCCGTGGGAAGATAGCCTATATGCGTGAGAGCCACCACAACGTCGCACGAATCAAGGTTTTTGAGCGCCCACGCCGTTGCATTGGCCGCCTTGTAGGGGTCAACATATTCCACACCGTCATAATTGCCCTCTGAAATCATGCCCTTAGGCTCAAGATTGAGCGCGATGAAACCTATTCTCTTTCCGTCAAAGTTCCGTATGGTGAAAGGGCTGAATTTGCCGGCAAGTTCCGGATCCGCAAATTTATAATTTGTAGACAGCCACTGCGATTTTGTGTCGATTATATTCTTTTTGAGCATCTCCATGCCATCGTCAAACTCATGATTGCCCAGAATGCGCAGGTCATATCCCAGTTTGTCCATCAGCTTGTTCTCTATCTCGCCATGATGCAGATTGAAATACAACGAACCCTGAACAACATCACCGGCATCAACAAGCATCACATTGTCATGGGCCTTGCGTATACTGTCAATGAGCACCTTACGGCGTCCTATGCCTCCAAGATCCGTTTCATCATCAGGATCAAGTTGCGAATGGGTGTCATTTGTGTGTATTATGACAAGGTCATCGCCAAAAGATTTCAGCGGGAAGCCGGACAGCAACAAAGCTGCGGCAAATGGCATCAGAAATTTTATTTTCATCGCGGTAATGGGTGTTTTGAGGTATCCCCGCAAGGGATTGTGTTAAATTCTCCACGAAGATACAAAACATAACATTACCGTCAAAATAAAAATCGTCTGCCGTGGCCATCCGCCCACAGGCAACTCGTCAGAATGTTACATGAAAGGCGATGCGCACACCTGAACGGTCTATCTTATACCCCGGATGGCGGTGCGTGATACGCCACACATAATCAACCCGCAGACATTTCAGAATATTGTCCAGGCCCACTCCCACCTCAGCATAAGGCGTGCGCGACACATCCGTCACTGCCACATCCTGCCCCGGGAAAGCAAGCATATCGCCGTTCAGACGCGGATTGTTGCGCTCTGACAGCTTCCCCCAGAAAGTGCGCAGCGAGAACACCTCGCGCAATTTCAGTTTCCGGACATAAGGAATATAATTGAGTATCGCACCGTTGGCCCAATATGTCAGATCAGTCTGCACATAGCTGTCTGCCACAAACTCCATGGCGTTCATCAGCGAGAAACTTTCAGGCTGAACCGTGTATGACAGGTTGGCATTGGGGATGAACATCTGCGTGTACGGAGTGCGGCTGCTCCACACATGCCCTCCCTTGGCCATCACATCAAGATAGCCCCACGCCGAGAACCAGAAACGTTTCATGATGCTTGCCTCCGTACGCTGCACATGCCAGCGGTTTCCGAAAGCCCCTCCTGGAGCCACGCGGTGTGTAAGCGTCATCACCGGAGCATCAAGGTTTATTGGCAGACGGTGTGAGCGCGTCTGATAGAATTTTTCGCCGGGAGCATAACGAAGTGTCAGCTCGCCCCACGTCTCGTTGAATGAATAAATATTTTTCTGCGTCATGATGCCGGAAGATGCTGACCCATCCGTCACAGCGAACTGCAGCAGACGGCTGCTGAACTGGCAGTCATTGGCCACAGCCGCGATGACTGAAAAATGGTTTTCAAGTTCAAGTGTATATGTGAGTTTGTTGAGGCGGCTGTAGCTGACACGGTTGTCCTCCATCCTTTTCCATGCAAGCACAAAATTGTCCTGATTTGTAAACAGATAGTTCTGTCCTATCTGGTCTATGTCGTACGATGAATTAAGCCGCACGGAGTGCACCGGAAACTCGCGCGAATGGAATCTTTTCTCATTAAATGAATACTCCAGTTCAAACCCATATTTCCATTTATGGTCACGGAAACCGTGGGCCACATAAAAACGCGTGAACCAATGTCTGGAAAGATTGCCCGTTGTCATTCCGCCCAGACGCATCCGGAAGCCCTCAAGTGAATTCCCCGAGACAAACGTGTTCAACGGCCCTATGTCAAATTTAGTATCATGTCCCGTGGCAACATAGCCGCTTGCCATGAGCTTGATGAATTTCTCGCCATAGAAATACAGTTTGTTGCTTCTGAGCCGCGTAAGCATGTCCGATATACGGCTCTCGGCAGGCGGTAGTTCAAACAGACGCACGGAACGCCAGAACTCCTCATCGCGCAGACGCGCCTGAGGCTGGATGCTTGTCTCCGCCATTTTCCCGAAAATATCCTTCTCATCATCCGGCCTGTCAAAATTATGATTGTCATAGGCCACATTACGGCGTGCGTACATCCCCTGCAGCCCCGGCACCACTGAAATCTCCATGGTCAGGTCATCGCGCGTCTTGAGGCGTGAGCCATCCGGACCGCGCTCATATTCCTGATCAATATACATGCTCTCAATGAAATTGAGATTTATTTCCGGATCAACGCGCATGGTCACACGCCTGATGAACATCGCCGTGTCCGACGGCACCACATACATCTGCCCCACGAAACCGAACACTGACCGGTTGTGAGGATAGAAACTCAGCTGAAGCGCTTTCTCACCGTCAATCTCCATCGAATCCGTTATATAGAACTTATAGAAATCAGCCGCAATGGGCGACAGCGGACTTACGAACCGGTTCTGAAGTATGTTTATATCCTTGTCATAGAGATCTATCTCACGCAGCACATCCTGCAGAAATGCCCTGACACTTTCCTGGTCGGTTATCTCATCCACTCCTTCACTTTTCAGTCCGGTGATGACCTCACGTTGCGATTCCGGAGACCGCCGGCAATGTATCTGCGACGATGTCTCTTTCACAGAAAGAGGCAGGATGGGTTTCCCTGATATCTCTGAAGTGTCCACATGCTCCCACAGAAACGGGAACCGCTTCATTATGGCATTTTCCTTGCCCTTGGAATTAGGGGTTATATTGTTGAGCCCTATGGTTATACGCTCATATTTGTCATAATTGTAATAAGGGTTACGCCGTGGATCATTCACTTTCTGAGTGGCACGGATGCGCTCCATGAGATCCACTGCCGGATTATTCTTTTTTGAATACTTCTTCTTACGGATCACCACCTCGCCAAGTGTCTCGGCCTGAGGCGCAAGTTTAATCTCATAGACATTCACACGGTTCTTGCGTATCGGCACCACCTTGCGCCTATAGCCCTGTGAATTGACAATGAGGCAGCGTGTTCCGTCAGGAACAGTCATCTCAAACACACCGCGTATGTCGCTGAGAGTTCCCGCCGCACTTCCGTCAATAGAGACGGAAGCCATCGGAACAGGTTCATTGTCAACAGAATCACGCACTATGCCGCTGATAAAATATTTGCCGTCAGCAGCAATCGCCGCTGAACCGCCTCCATATGCCAGTGCAGACACAGACAACATCAGCACAAGCAACACTATGGGATATATGTATGTTTTTGCCAATTTCGTGATGAATTATTATCTTTGACGCTGCAAATTTACTTAATTTACTTAAGAGGTCGTTTAAAACCAAACTCTAATTCTACTGGATGACATCATGTCTTTGGAAATAGAACGCAAATATCTTGTCGAAAATTCCGGTTATAAAACAATGGCCACAGGCAGCAAGTTCATAAGCCAGGGTTATCTGAACACCGATCCGGAGCGTACCGTTCGCATCCGCACATACGCAGACCACGGATTCATCACTGTCAAGTCAAAAAATTCAGGGAGCACGCGCCATGAATGGGAATATGAGGTCCCTTATGCCGATGCAGTGGAGATGCTGGCCTTATGCGACAATGTCATTGAAAAACGCCGCTGGATTGTTCCTTACGCCGGTCACTGCTGGGAAGTTGACGAATATGGCGGACATCTTCACGGTCTTGTTGTGGCCGAAGTGGAACTTGAAAGCGAGGATGAGGCTGTCAACCTACCTGATTTCGCGGGACGCGAGGTAACCGGCGATGTCAGATATTACAATTCCTCACTCTCCTCATGCCGGCAAATCCCTCAGTAACGGCGTTCCAGAAGCACCACATTCTCAACATGATGCGTGTGCGGGAACATGTCAACAGGCTGCACCGCCTTCACAGCATATGATCCATCCATCAGAGCAAGATCGCGCGCCTGAGTGGCCGGATTGCAGCTGACATAGACAATGCGGCGCGGACATGCGCGCAAAATCACATCCACCACATCCTGATGCATCCCCGCACGCGGAGGATCAACCACCATCACATCAGGCACGCCGTGAGCATCCACAAACTCATCTGTCAGAACATCCTTCATGTCTCCGGCATAGAATTCCGTGTTGGCAATAGAGTTGTCAGCAGAATTTATGCGGGCATTCTCAATTGCCTCAGGCACATATTCTATGCCCACAACGTGGCGTGCCTCCCGGCTCAGGAAATTGGCAATCGTGCCCGTGCCAGTGTAAAGGTCATAGACAAGTTCATTGCCCGTAAGACCCGCAAAACGGCGCACAACCTTATACAACTCATATGCCCCTGCTGAGTTTGTCTGATAAAAAGATTTCGGACCTACGCGGAAACGCAGCCCCTCCATTTCCTCATATATATATTCACGGCCCGAATGCAGCAGAACCGTCTGGTCTGAAATGGAATCATTGACTTTGAGATTGACCACATACATCAGCGACGTCAGTTCCGGGAATGCATCGCGGACAGCATCAAGCAGCATCTCGCCCTGACCGGCTATGTCCGCTCCGAACACCACCACCGCCATCTTCTCGCCCGTTGAAGCCGTGCGCACCATCAGTGTGCGCAGCATGCCGCTGTTAGCCTTGATGTCATAGAAAGATATTCCATGCTCCTTGGCATATCCTTTTATAAACAGCCTCAATCTATTGCTGAAATCATCCTGCAGGTGACATTTCTCTATGTCAAGGACCTTGTCAAATGAGCCGGGAATATGGAAACCCGCCGCATCACGGTCCGGAAACGCCTCGCCGCTACGCAACTGCTCAAATGTCAGCCATTTGCGGTTTGAAAACGTAAATTCAAGCTTGTTCCGGTATTCCCATATGCCCGGAGAGCCTAAGATCGGTGAAATCTCAGGCAACTCAATTTTAGCTATACGTGTCAGAGCATCCTCCACCTGCTGCTGCTTGCACTTCAGCTGGAAACTGTAAGGCAGATGCTGCCAGCGGCACCCTCCGCACACTCCAAAATGAGTGCACACTGCCTCCTGCCTGATTGGTGACGGCTGCACCATACGCTCTATGTGTCCCTGCGCATAGCTGTTTTTGCGTCGGTCAATCTTTATGTCGGCTATATCGCCCGGAGCGCCATAGGGTACAAACACCACCAACTGACCGTTATCCGTTGTCCAGCGGGCAATGGCATTTCCTTCCGCAGCAACATCAGTTATCTCAAGCGCCGGAACAACCGGCAGTTCTTTGCGTTTTCGTGACATTCTTAGAGTATATTTACCTGAGAGTTATTGTTGAAAAGCGATGCGCTGAGTCTGTTCAGTGCCTCCACCTTGTCCTTACTTCTGAGCACCATGGCCACATTGTGGTTTGACCCGCCATATGATATCATTCTGACCGGAAGATCGCCAAGAGCATCAACAGCACGCGCGGTAAATCCGCCGTTATGCCATTCAAGATCCCCCACCACACACACAATCACCATATCACGGTCAACACTGACTGTCCCGAATGCCTTGAGATCATCAACTATCTGCTGCAGACGCAGATCATTGTCAATGGTGACAGTCACACCGACCTCACTCGTGGCAATCATGTCAACAGCGGTGCTGTGACGCTCAAAAGTCTCAAATACTTTTTTCAGAAAGCTATATGCGCGGAACATCCTGCCTGATTTTATATGGATAGCCGTGATATTGTCCTTGGCCGACACCGCCTTTATTGACTTTGTAGGCGGAGTGTTGCATATCAGAGTACCCGGTTTGTCAGGCTCCATGGTGTTGAGCAGACGGATCGGGATGTTGTGCAGACGTGCCGGCAGCACACATGCCGGATGCAAGATCTTGGCCCCGAAATAGGCAAGCTCGGCAGCCTCCTCAAAATGCAGCTCCGACACAGGGCGCGTATCGGCAACATAGCGCGGGTCATTGTTGTGCATGCCGTCAATATCAGTCCATATCTGTATCTCCTCAAGCTCCAGAGCCGCTCCGATGATTGAAGCCGTGTAGTCACTTCCGCCTCGCTGCAGATTGTCTATATCACCATATTCATTGCGACATATAAAACCCTGCGTAAGATATATTTCCGCTCCAGGATTCATGTCCATGAGCCGGCGCAGACGCACCGATATATATTTCATGTCAGGCTCGGCATTCTCATCTGTGCGCATGAATTTCAATGCCGGCAGAAGCACAGAGCGCGTCCCGGTGAACTGCAGATAATTGTTCATCAGGGCCGTACTCATCAGCTCTCCCTGCGCCAATATCTCCTTTTCATCAGTCTCCGTGAACTCCACAGCCATCAGTGAACGGATATAGGCAAAGCATCTGGCCACATTCTCCGCCGCCTGCTGACGCGCCGAAGAAGCAGCCGCGCTCATCATGGCTCCTCCGCGTGTTCCCCCTGACGCACCCGCGTCAAACAACTCTGCTATCACAGCGGCATAGCGGCTCTCAAGAGCATTGACCGTTTCCTGAGCGCCGGCCGTATTCTTCTTGTAGAGATAGTCACAAATCTCCACAAGTGTATTGGTCGTACCCGCCATGGCTGAAAGAACAACAATGTCAGCGCCACCGTTCTTCTGCGCCGAGACTCCGCCGCAACCATGGCTGCGGCCCGTTATCAGCGAGGCCACCTCCTTGATGCGCTGCGCGCTTCCTACAGAAGTTCCCCCGAATTTCAGTACCTTCATTTGCAATAATCTGACAAGTTACCCATATGCCACAATACGCAGCAACGTAACAAAGTGCAAAGATACTACTTTTGCCAGAATAAGCCACCCCTACCGTCTCAAAAAAAACATGAGGACTTACGCGTGTTAAAAATTGCGTTTCGACTTTGACTTTAGGACATATACATCATGTACCTGGCCTCAGCTATAGATACCCATATTTTGAGTTCTTCCATACTTTAAGCTACAATTGTGATTTTGCGTTCAATCTCCTTTAATTTTTCTTTTACTATACGATAGTCTGAAAAATGAAAATGTTCCGCAATTTCAATTAATCCTTTACCCTCTATAATATAAAGATGGAGAATGATCAATTGTTCCTCACTAAGAATATCTATGAGCCGAGGTTTCAACGCCATATAAATAGCTTTGAATAAGTCTAATTTTTCTTTACGGATATTCATAATGCTTGTTCTAAGTTTATGTTAGCGGGGACCTCGGATTCGATCCTTAACCCATTTAGAACTGACGATATATCACGAAGTTCTTAATAATCAAGAGAAATATTTTCAGTCAGATCAATGCGGGAAAGAATATGATTAAGTCCCTCCATAAAATATCTATCTTGTCCTTGACGACAATAGGTTAGCGCTTCTAAAAGTAATTCTAATTTTAGCTTAGTTGTTTGTATTGGAAAAGATAGAAATTTAGAGTCATCTATAGGTATTCCATCAAAATCAGGCTCAATAGCGATACCTCTCGTTGGATAATTATATGCTAAGAGTAAATGTGCAATAGCCCATGCTGCACTTCGTGGATAGCCTTCATAACCTTTTTCCACAAATAGAGACGGCGGAAGTATCGCCTCCAATTTGTCTACCAAAGCCTGTATAGAGTATTCATGATTTTTAATAGCCGCATAAACTGCATTATTAGTAAGTTTAATATAGCAAAGTAGAAAAACTAAATCAAATGGCAACTGTGATCTAACGTCAAAAGAAGATATGGCTAATCGAGAATATGCCATAATCTTATTTATAGCTCTGAGATTAA
>JAUNPQ010000033.1 GCA_030536615.1 Bacteroidales bacterium
GTCTGCGTGACATCTGTCGGCACGATCTTCTTTTTTCTTGCAATTCTTATAAATGACATGGTGGCAGAGCGTATGCGCAATTACGAGATGCTTTTGCTCATGTGGCTTATGCTTTTTGTCCCCGTATATATTCTCCGGCTTGTAATCACTACCCGCGCGGCACGCCGCATAAGGGACAGGGAGATACTTTACAACACACTTGTCATAGGCACCGGTCAGAAAGCACGGCGTCTTGCCATGCGGATGATGCAGGCCGAACGCAACAACGGCTTCAACATAGCGGCATTCATAGAGACATCGTCCCACATCCGTGAGGAACGGATCTGTGATCTGCCTGTTTACGGACTTGAAAACATTTCAGAGGCTATTGCCCGTGAGCATATAACAAGAATAATAGTTATGCCGCATCATAGTGGTATACGTGATACCAGCCAACTTATAAACAGCCTTTTCGCGCTTGGATGCACTATCTATGTCACCCCAGAGCTGTATGGTGTCATGGTGACGCGTCCGCGATATGGGAATGTCACCGGGGAACCGCTTATTGACATCTCGCACGTTGACACAACCGCCATGACTGTTAACTGCAAACGGGTTGCCGATGTGGTATTGTCGGCATTCGCCCTTGTGGCCCTCAGTCCTCTTTATGCTGCTCTTGCTGTGGCTGTGAAACGCGGCAGCCGGGGACCCGTACTCTACCGTCAGGAACGCATAGGCTATCATAAAAAGCCGTTTATGATTCTCAAATTCCGGACAATGTACTGTGATGCGGAAAGCAACGGACCGGCATTATCAAGCCTTGATGACCCCCGCATAACGCCGGTCGGGCATTTCCTGCGCAAGTACAGACTGGATGAGTTGCCGCAGTTCTGGAACGTCCTGAAAGGTGATATGTCTATTGTCGGTCCGCGTCCGGAGCGCGAATACTATATACGTCAGATAGTGGAACGGGCACCATATTACAATCTCATCCATCAGGTGCGTCCCGGCATAACATCATGGGGCATGGTGAAATATGGCTATGCCACTTCCGTCAGCCAGATGATAGACCGTCTGCGCTATGACATGGTTTATATTGACAATGTGTCACTGGCAGTTGACCTCAAGATACTTTTTTATACAGTCCATACTGTCCTTACCGGAAAAGGACTTTAAACAGTTAAGAACATGGCAATGAAACCTCAGAATCCGCACAGCCTCGTCAACAGGATGTTTTTACGCTTCCTTGCATGGCGTGAGGGACACATAAAGGAAAAGACCTTTGTCCTTTTTCTGGCTTTGCTTGTCGGGATATTCGGCGGAATTGCGGCCATAGTGCTGAAAATGCTCATACATCTCATTTCCGAGACATTGTTGAGCGGCATAAATGTCAGCAGCGGAAACTATATCTACATCATATTGCCATCTCTGGGCATAGTTTTGTCGGCTCTTTACGTCAAATACGTTGTGCGTGACAACATCTCCCATGGCGTGACACGTGTGCTCTACGCAATATCATCGAACAAGAGCCGGCTGAAAAAACACAATATGTATACATCTGTTGTTGCCAGTTCAATCACCATAGGCTTCGGCGGATCAGTAGGTGCTGAAGGTCCGATAGTCTACACCGGAGCGGCCATCGGCTCAAACCTCGGGCAGGCATTCAGAATGTCCCCGCGCATATTGATGATTCTTGTGGGATGTGGAGCAGCCGCCGGTATTGCCGGCATATTCAAGGCGCCTATCGCGGGAATGCTTTTTACGCTTGAGGTGCTTATGCTTGATCTTACCACCGTCTCTGTGATGCCCTTGCTCATTGCATCGATAACAAGTGCCACAATAGCGTATGTCTATACGGGATATAATTTTGAGTTCTTCTTTGTGCAGAGCGAGAGTTTCACGGCCATAAAAATACCGTTTGTACTTATACTTGGTGTTGGCTGCGGCATCATATCGCTGTACTTTACCCGGGTCATGAACATGATGGAGAACTTTTTCAGGAATTTCAGGCACGGTGTATCACGTACGCTGACAGGATGTGTGATCCTCTCTGCACTTGTCTTTCTGTTTCCGCCGCTTTACGGTGAGGGCTATGGCGCAATCAAAGGGCTTCTTGCAGGAGACACATCTTCAATAGTCAACGGTTCCATATTCTATGAAGAAGGAAGTTCAGCCTGGTTTATTATACTTTTCATTGCGCTTATCATAGCAGCCAAAGCGTTCGCTACATCTTCTACCAATGGCGGCGGTGGAGTGGGCGGCACATTCGCACCTTCTCTTTATGTGGGCTGTCTGACCGGTTTTCTGTTTGCATATTGTTGCAACCTCATGGGCTTTGACACAGTGCTCTCCACCAAGAATTTTGCATTGATAGGCATGGCCGGCGTGATGAGCGGTGTCATGCATGCTCCTCTGATGGCCATCTTCCTCACGGCCGAGCTTACAGGCGGCTATGACCTGTTCCTGCCGTTGCTGATTGTCTCAACCGTGTCTTATGGAACGATCAAGATTTTTGAACCATACAGCATTTACACCATGCGCCTTGCAAAACGCGGTGAATTGCTCACCCACCATAAGGACAAGGCCGTGCTGACACTTCTCAAGACCGGCAGTGTGATAGAAAACGATTTCTTTTCCGTGCATCCGGACATGAATCTGAAACAAATGGTTGATGTGATATCGAAAAGCCACCGCAATCTTTTCCCGGTGCTCGATGACAACAGGATTCTAATGGGAGTGGTCATACTTGATGACATACGCAACATAATGTTCCGCCCTGATCTATACAAGAAAATGTATGTAAATGCGTTTATGACCGTTCCTCCCGCCAAAATCAATATTGATGATTCCATGGAGCGCGTCATGAAAACGTTTGATGATACCGGCGCATGGAATCTTCCCGTAATTGACAGTGAGGGCCAGTTTATGGGCTTTGTCTCCAAGTCAAAGATTTTCAATTCATACCGCCGTGTTCTCAGGCATTATTGCGAGGACTGACAAACTCTAATCCTATCATTTCATCATGGAACTTATAACATCCGAGAATATCCTCCTTATAGGATCTGTGCTGCTAATGGCCGGGGTGCTGATAGGCAAGACCGGATATCGCACCGGATTGCCTATACTATTGGTATTTCTGCTGGTTGGTATGGCATTCGGAACTGATGGTGTGGGGATAAAATTCAGCGATATGCATACCGCCCAGTTCATAGGAATGGTGGCCTTGTGCATAATACTTTTTTCCGGAGGCATGAACACGCGGATCTCGGACATACGCCCTGTCCTTGTGTCGGGACTGATGCTTTCAACAGTCGGAGTCCTTCTTACGGCAGTTGTGACAGGACTGTTCATATGGTGGCTGTCAGGAATGGCCTGGACAAACATCCATTTTGCATTTATCCCGTCGTTGCTGCTTGCCGCCACCATGTCATCAACTGATTCGGCATCCGTATTCGGCATATTGGGCGGACGGAAAGTCACACTCCGTAACAATCTAAAGCCCATGCTTGAACTTGAAAGCGGCTCAAATGACCCTATGGCCTATATGCTGACAGTGATTCTCATCCAGATGCTGACAATAGATACAGCCATGTCGGCATGGAACATTGTCATTGACCTGTTCATGCAGTTCTTTGTGGGGGGCATAGGTGGTTATCTTATGGGTAAGTTGACATTGCGTCTTATAAAAGCCTATTCACGCATTGGCCGAAATGCCTCAAATGATGAAAACGCGGTTCAGGCAACCTCCATGAGTTCCATTCTGATGATAGGATGTGTGTTCTTTACATTTGCATTGACAATTGATTTATCCGGAAACGGATACCTTGCCGTGTACATATGCGGCATTGTGGCCGGTAACGCCAGACTTCCTCACGGCGCCGGAATATCCAAGTTTGTGGACAGTCTGACATGGCTTGCGCAGATTGTGGTGTTCCTGATGCTCGGACTGCTTGTAAATCCTCACGAAATGTTAGAAGTTGCTGCGGTCTCATTACTCATCGGATTATTCATGATAGCGGTGGGACGTCCGCTCAGTGTGTTCCTGTCATTGTCACCCTTGCGAGGAATAACAAGCCGTTCCAAGCTGTTCATATCATGGGTGGGACTGCGTGGAGCTGTTCCGATCATTTTCGCCACATATCCGGTTGTTGCGGGAATTGATGGCGCCGGACAGATTTTCAATATTGTTTTCTTTGTGACACTTATGTCACTGCTTGTGCAGGGAACCACAGTCATCTCATCCGCCCGCAAACTTGGTCTGATAGATGATGCCGCTCAGGAGGACGATTTCGGAGTGGAACTTGCGGAGGGACACCCCACTTCGCTCCAGACAATTGTTCTTGAACCGTCCCATCTGGCATCAGGGAACACTTTGCGTGACATGCATCTTCCGGACGGGATGCTTGTCATGATGATTCGCCGTGGCGGGGAGTATATTGTACCTAACGGCTCTGTACGGCTACAGCCCGGCGATAAGCTTCTTATAATTAAGAAAGAAGCCGATGTTTAGGAATGATGTGAAAATTTGGGTAGAGTTGGCAATGATCGTCTGACTGCATTCCGGACTTATTTGTTTTTGTCCGGTGCGTAAGCCGCTTTCTGAAGTGTCTGGCGCGAGTTATAAAACTGAGGAGACAGAAGATCAGCGAGTCTGGTGTCGGGATATCTGTCCATATACTGACAGACAATCCGGTAACCGGTATAGCGCACCGCACGGCCCGGTGCATCGGCTGAGATCAATGATGACCGAGGAGCCGGATCAAGAAGTTTTGACAGAATGTCCGAGTCAGTGGAGTATAACATTTTCCCGGCTGCGAGACGCTGCCATATGAAAGACTCGTTTTTTCTGATGTCTTCAAGCTGATCAGCCGTAAAGCCAAGAGCATTGCATTCATTGGCGTTCTCCATAAGCTGCATCTTTATATATGATATTGCCCCGTCATAGAGCAGATGGCTTAATACGGTTTCATCCCCGGCCTGGGGGGTATAAGGATATTTCAGTGCCAGCTCAGATTCAATTATATCATAAGGCAACATGTCCGGACGCTTCAAGACCCGCATATATTCGGGCCAGTGGTCATATGCCTCATGGTCTTGGCCCAGATAATGATTAAGCGCGATGAACATCACCGAATCATAAACGATAATGGATTTTTCCCGGCCCCAGACCACCGCTGCATATTTATACTGCGGAAGATCAAGCCCTTCCCGGCTTGCTACGGACAGGGCTGTTGTGACAGCATGTGAAAGGCTGTCAGTGACGGGAAATACTGCTTCAGCGGCCGGTGTGAACATGGTTACAGGCATTGACTCTGACCAAAGCATGAGTGCTTCATCGGTCGCGGCGGTGTCCACTTCCAGAATCCGCATCAATGCAGTGAGTTCCAAGGCAAGACTGTCACGCAGTGCAGCACGTGCAGTGCTGTCCATATCTTTATATTGTTCAAGGACGCGGTCAAGCCGTTTTATCTCAATGTCATTGCCTTTTTGTTTTCCGCATGACATCGGCAGAACGGCTGATGCAAAAAGAATGATGAGTATGAACAAATCCTGTTTTACTGAGTTTTTTATCATGAGCTATGTTTATGCAATTGTTTTCACCCTGCAAAAATAACAAGCCGGTGGGATAAAAGTGCATATAATTGGCTAAAAATTCCACCATAAGCCAAAAATATGGCCATCCTGACGGTGACAAGTGAAATAATTTAGTAATTTTGTGGCTGAATCAGCCATGATGAACGGTCTTGGACCGCAAAAGTGAGAATAGATGTTATGACACATTTCTTGAAATACATCTTTTTTATCATCCTGTTTGCTGCCGGCACTGATGGTGCGGCGTGCCGTGGTGTCAAAAAAAGTGCAAAACCGGCACCGGAAACGGAATTTACCGTTGTCATCGACCCCGGTCATGGTGGCAAGGACAGTGGCTGTGTAGGTAAATCCGCCAAAGAAAAAGACATAAATCTGCGCGTGGCAACCTTGTTGAGGGAGATGATCAACGATGACAAGGATAAAATCAAAGTCATCCTTACCCGTAAGGATGACCGCTATCTGACCTTGCAACAGCGGGCTGATGTGGCCAACCGCAATAAAGGTGATCTTTTCATTTCAATCCATGTGAATTCAATTGATTACAAGACACCGGGACGTGAAACTGTCAGCGGAGCCTCTGTTTACACGGTTGGAGTTGACAAAGAACAGAGCACGCTTAATGTTGCCATGCGTGAGAATGCGGTCATAGAACTTGAAGAGGATTTCACCACACGTTACAGTGGTTTTGATCCATCGTCGGCAGAGTCATATATTATATTTGAACTGTCCAATAATCTGCATCAGCGTCAGAGTGTGAACCTTGCCACGGCAATACAGCAGGAACTTGTCACAACAGCCGGGCGTGATGACAAAGGAGTACGTCAGGCAGGATTCTGGGTTCTTTGGGCCACATCGATGCCTTCAGTGCTTGTTGAACTTGATTTTATATGTAATCCGGAGTGCGAGAAATTTCTGGCATCTGATGACGGCTGTCGCAAATGCGCGCAGGCGTTGTACAACGCATTCAAGACCTATCACGGCAGCTATATGGCCAAGCGGCAACGTACGGCGGAACAAGCCCTCAGGTAATACCTATGACTGAGGCATCATTGAATAGAAAAAAGCAATTTTAAATATGAAAAAAGTTTTACGTAAAGAATTTTTAATAGGCATACTTGTCCTTGCCGCCCTTGCAATACTTGTTTTCGGTATTGATTTTCTGAAAGGCGTAAATGTTTTTCAGCCTACAAACTATTATTACGTGACATATACCGATGTTGAAGGCCTTGCGACTTCCGCGCCGGTAACCGTCAATGGCTTCAAAGTCGGCCAGGTTCGTGACATCAGCTACGAATATGATAATCCAGGACATATCCGCGTGGAACTTGCTCTTGACAGTGAGATGAAATTGCCGGTGGGAACGCGTGCCATGCTTGTTACGGACATGTTGGGGACATCAACCATAGCATTGGACCTTGCAACCGGTGCCAACTATTACAAAGCCGGTGACAAACTTGACGGAGACCGTCCAAAAGGGCTGATGGCGGCTGTGTCTGAAGATATATTGCCGTCTGTCGGCGCTGTACTGCCAAAAGTTGATTCGTTGCTGACCACTGTCACTGATCTCGCCGGCGATCCTGCTCTTCTGGCTTCAATAAAAAGGATGGACGCGATCACGGCCAATCTTGAGGCTTCTACGGCCAAACTCAATCAGACAATATCAACGCTCGGCCCAATAACCTCCGATGTCAAGAATATCACCGGAAATTTTGTTGCCGCATCCGGAAATATCAGTGAATTTTCAACCACAGTGAAAGATCTTCCTATTGATTCTCTGATGAATGAGTTACAGGCAACAACAACAAATCTGAAAGCGCTGAGTCAGGAGCTTAATAACCCGAATTCCACGATCGGTAAACTGACCAAAGATCCGGCGTTGTATAATAATCTGAATTCAACGGTGCAAAGTCTTGATTCTCTGTTTACTGACATCAAGAAGAACCCCAAACGATATATTAATATCAAGATTTTCTGATCCATTAATCCCGGAGCTGCTTCCCTGACACACTTGTTTAAGTGCTGATGTCCGGAATGGATGATCTCACGGGCTTTAGTCCATCATGACAGCATGTGCTTATTTGGAATTGTTATAAATAATAGCTTTGTTGTTTTTGCGCCGCAAACCATTGGGATATGGCATTGTCAGGTCAAATAACTTATATGCTGAGGCGTAATTTATATAATTCCGGTGAGCGGCAAATATCAGAGTAATATATTGTCATACAGCGATATGGATACAATATCGTATAGCTTTGCTTTATGCTGCGAACGTGTGCGGAGGTAAGATGCTGTTAACAATGATGTTACGGATTTTTTGAATTTTCCAAATATTTATCCGGTTGTTTTTTAATTTTTTTGTGTGCAATTTTGTATCACAAAACGCCGTGGGCGATGTGCAACTGCATATGCAGTGCAAATGAGAAGATAATGATATTTAACTCCGTGTATTAATCATGGGCAAAACGCATGAAGAGCTGTGGGCCGAGTGCCTCAGCTTTATAAAAGATAATCTTGACGAGAGCCAGTATAACGCCTGGTTCCGTGACATTACGTCATTGCGTTTTGAGGACGGGGTGCTTCATCTCTTTGTGCCTTCAGACCTTTTTGTGGATTACATTGAGGACAAATATCTTAATCTTCTGGGGGCTGCTATCCGCAAGATATTTGGTGAGGGCGTACAGCTGCGATATGCCTATAATGTGAAAGCTGATGATCCGGAGACAATGGTTGACTTGGCCAGCGCGCGGAAAAGTCCCACAATTGTTCGGCAGACATTCGGGTCAGACGCGGCTAATCCTTTCAGACCTCAGCCTGTTGCCGGTATAGATCCCCAGCTCAATCCACGGTACACACTTGAAAACTACTGCTGTTCGCCATCAAATAAAATAGCATACAGCATCGCTGAGTCAATAGCTCAGAATCCCAATATAAAGACATTCAATCCTTTTTTTGTATTCGGGGCTACAGGAGTTGGCAAGACCCATCTTATACAGGGCGTGGGCATACGCATAAAGGAACTTAACCAGCAGGCACGTGTGCTGTATGTTACTGCGCGGCTTTTTGAGAGTCAGTATACTACTGCCGTTGCCAAAGGAGAGACGAACAAGTTCTTCAATTTCTACCAGAGTATAGATACTCTGATAGTGGATGATATACAGGATCTGCAGAATAAGCCCTCAACGCAGAACACATTCTTTAATATCTTCAATCATCTTCATCTGAACAACAAACAGATAATACTGTCAAGTGACCGTGCCCCGGCAGAGATGGAAGGATTTGAAGCCCGGCTGCTCGGCCGTTTCAAATGGGGTATGTCGGTGCTTCTTGAAAAGCCTGATCTCACATTGAGGCGTGATGTGCTGATTCAGAAATCGGCGCAGGACGGTATTGAACTCAGTGATGAGGTGATTGACTATATAGCAGGAAACGTCACAGAAAGCATCCGTGACCTTGAGGGTGTGATGGTTTCACTTGTGGCACATGCCACGGTGCTGAACGTGCCCATAACGCTTGATCTTGCCAAGACAGTTGTAGGTAATGCGATCAAAATTACTCGCCGTCAGCTTAATTTCGAGATTATTGCCCGCGAAGTGAGCACATATTACGGCATTGAGCCGGACGCATTGTTTACAAAATCGCGTAAACGAGAAATCAGTGATGCGCGGCAGATGGTAATGTATCTTGCAAAAAAACTTGTGAACATGCCTCTCACAGCCATAGGACATCATGTGTCGCGCAGCCATGCCACGGTCATCTATGCTATAAAAAATATTGACGAGCGGCTGGCTGTGGAACGCCAGTTGCAGGATGATGTCCGCCAGATAGAGGCAATACTCCAGCATTGACATAAAGAAAAGAAGGGAAATATTGGAGAGAGGCTGCATTGTATGGTGTGGTCTCTTTTATTTTTCCTGTGATGTCTTTATGGTTTTTATTTTTGGAAATTTTTTAGCGAGGTAAAAATCATAACATGTTGATGCTATGGTGTATACATTTTGTTTCTGGAAACTTTTGGTGAAATTGTAAAAATAATTGATGATAAATTTGGACAAGTCCGTAAAAAATATCAACTTTGTGGTTGCATTGTTTTTTAGCGGAAAGATATTGACTGCCGGCTTTGATGAATGAATCGGAGCGGGCTTGTATACGGACAGAAAGTAAATTATAATACCATAAATTAAAAACACATGAGCACAAAGACATACACATACGATGAGGCGTATGCGGCAACGTTGAAATATTTTGACGGTGATGAACTGGCAGCGCGTGTCTGGGTGAGCAAGTATGCCCTTAAAGATTCTCTGGGGCATTTGTTTGAACTTACGCCTGACGATATGCACCACCGGCTTGCTGCGGAGATAAGCCGTATTGAAGCCAAGTATCCTAATCCGATGAGTCATGATGAGGTGTTTGGCCTTTTACGCGACTTCCGTTACATTGTTCCTCAGGGAAGTCCGATGTCAGGGATCGGAAACAGTTATCAAGTGGGATCTCTAAGCAACTGTTTCGTGATAGGGCTTGACGGTAAGCCTGATTCATATGGCGGTGTTATACGTATAGATGAAGAACAAGTGCAACTCATGAAACGTCGTGGCGGAGTGGGGCACGATCTGAGCCACATACGTCCAAAGGGTACACCTGTGAAAAATTCCGCGCTCACATCAACGGGACTCGTCCCCTTTATGGAGCGTTATTCCAATTCAACCCGAGAGGTTGCCCAGGACGGACGCCGCGGCGCGCTCATGCTCACGGTGTCCATAAAACATCCTGACAGCGAGGCATTCATTGATGCAAAGATGGAACAGGGTAAAGTTACCGGCGCCAATGTATCAGTGAGGATTGATGATGATTTTATGCGCGCCGCTGTTGAGGGTGGAGTTTATCGCCAGCAATATCCGGTCAACAGTGACAATCCCGTGGTGGTCAAGGAGACAAATGCTCAGGAACTATGGGCCCAGATAATACACAACGCATGGAAATCAGCTGAACCGGGTGTCCTTTTCTGGGATACGATAACCCGCGAGAGTGTACCTGACTGCTATGCTGACCTTGGATTCCAGACAATCTCGACCAACCCTTGCGGCGAGATTCCCCTCTGTCCCTATGACAGTTGCCGTCTGCTGGCAGTGAACCTGTATTCATATGTGAAGAATCCCTTTACAGACAAGGCCGAATTTGATTTTGAGCTTTTTGCGGAGCATATCGCCAAAGCCCAGCGTATAATGGATGATATCATTGACCTTGAAATGGAGAAGATTGATATGATCCTCAAAAAAATAGATGCTGACCCTGAGACAGAAGAGGTGAAATCAACGGAGCGTAACCTGTGGAACAAGATCAAGGCAAAGACAAGCAAAGGGCGACGTACCGGTGTCGGAACAACTGCCGAGGGCGACATGCTTGCTGCTATGGGACTGAGGTATGGAACGCCTGAGGCCACTGATTTCAGCGAGAGTGTGCATCGTGCGTTGGCACTTGCCGCTTACGGTTCATCTGTGAATATGGCCAAGGAGCGTGGCGCTTTTGAGATTTATGATGCGGCCCGTGAAGCCGGTAATCCATATATAGGACGCCTTAAAGAAGCCGATCCGGGAATGTATGAGGAGATGGTTAAGCATGGACGGCGCAACATAGCGTGTCTGACCATAGCGCCGACCGGAACAACATCGCTCATGACACGGACAACATCCGGTATTGAGCCGGTGTTCCTGCCCGTGTACAAGCGTCGTAGAAAAGTGAACCCCAATGATGTCGATGCACGCGTGGATCTTGTTGATGAGAACGGTGACTCCTTTGAGGAATACATTGTCTATCATCCGAAATTTATTGACTGGATGAAGATAAACAACATAGATGTACGTCAGGACTATACGCAGGAGGAACTTGAAAAGCTTGTGGAGCGTTCTCCCTACAATAAAGCCACCTCAAATGACATTGACTGGCTTGAGAAAGTGAAAATGCAGGGCCGTGTGCAGAAATGGGTTGACCATTCCATTTCTGTGACAATCAATCTCCCTAACAATGTCAGCGAAGATCTTGTCAACCAGCTTTATGTAGAGGCATGGCGCTCAGGATGCAAAGGATGCACTGTTTACCGTGACGGATCACGCACGGGTGTCCTTGTCGCTCTTGAGAAGAAAAAAGAGAAAAAAGATGAGCAGAACGGCGTCAATGCTGAAAGCACTCAGATGCCGCATCCCATCAAGCGGCCCGTGGAACTTGAGGCTGATGTTGTCCGCTTTCAGAACAACAAGGAGAAATGGATTGCTTTTGTGGGGCTTGTTGACGGACGTCCCTATGAGATATTTACCGGACTGGCTGATGACGAAGACGGAATATTCTGTCCAAAGTCCGTTACAAAAGGTAAAATAGTAAAGACAATAGGCGCTGACGGTAACAAACGTTACGACTTTGAATTCATAAACAAACGTGGTTATCGTACAGTCATCCCAGGACTCAGCGATAAATTCAATCCCGAATACTGGAACTATGCCAAATTGATTTCAGGTGTGTTGCGCTATGGAATGCCTATTGATCAGGTGTTGAAACTCGTTGGTGGGCTTGAACTTGACAGCCAGTCAATCAACACATGGAAGATGGGTGTCGAGAGGGCGCTCAAAAAATATCTTCCCAACGGAACACAAGCAAGTGGTCAGCGCTGCCCCAATTGCGGTGCAGAGACGCTTGTCTATCAGGAGGGTTGCCTGATATGCACGTCATGTGGCACATCAAAGTGCGGATGACCTCAATTACTCCAACCGTCAAAGCCGGTGACAATGACGCTGAAAAAGCCGATGTCACCGGCTTTGATGTTTATAAATCGAAAAAATGTTGTTGATTCCGACTGTTTTGTATTTTTAGCGTTTGGGGCGCAGAAAGTGTCAATGTAAATTATTATATTTGCAAATCAGGAGTCAAAATGTCAGCCTGCATGGATTTTAAAGAGAAATATACCTTTGCCCTTGAGATGGAGGTGCGTGATTATGAACTGGATTATCAGGGAATAGTGAACAACGCCAACTACCTCCATTATATGGAGCATACCCGGCATGAGTTTTGTGCTGCTGCCGGACTTACCTTCGCTGAAATGCATAGGCGTGGCATTGATCCGGTGCTCAGGCATGTCGACATAGATTATCGCCATCCGCTGCACAGTGACAGCCGTTTTGTCAGTTGCCTCAATATAGAACGTCGTGGCGCCCGGTTTATTTTTGTGCAGGATCTGTATCTGCCTGACGGAACACCGGTTGTAAAAGCGGAGGTTACCGTGGCTTGTGTTGAGAACGGAAAGCTGACCAGAGGCGATGTCCTTGCGGAAGCATTCGGAAAATATCTTACAGTCTCATCATGACAGATGATGCGCTGACATACAGGATTGCGTTTTCAATGATACGCGGAATACATGCTGCTTCGGGCATGGAACTTCTTACGCGCCTCGGGGGCTGTCCGCAGACATATTTTGAGATGAATCCGCAAGATCTGCATGCGCTGACCGGTCTTGATGTCGCACTGTGTGAGGCCGGATATCGTCAAAGGCTGCTTGACCGGGCACGGCGTGAGACCGAATTTGTCACCAATCACGGGCTGAAGTGTCTTTTTGCTGACGATCCCCGTTATCCGCACCTGCTCTCCGAATGTGAGGATGCTCCGGTTATGTTATACACAAAGGGAGATGCGGATCTTAATGCAGTCCATCCGATATCAGTTGTCGGTACAAGACGCTGCACGGCATATGGTCAGGAGTTTACTGCTGGATTCATCAGTGAACTTGCGGAAACGGTTGATGATCTTGTTGTGGTTAGCGGGCTTGCTTACGGCATAGACATTGCTGCCCACCGCGCCGCGCTGAAAGCCGGTGTGTCCACAATTGCGGTAATGGCAGTTCCACTTAACACCATCTATCCGGCCGAGCACCGTCACGATGCCATGGAGATTCTTTCCGCAGGCGGCGCTCTTGTGACAGAGTATCATTCAGAGAGTATTGTACATCGTGCGAACTTTCTGGGACGTAACCGCATCATAGCCGGCCTCAGCCGTGCCACAATAGTTGTGGAGAGCGACTGCAAAGGCGGGGCAATGAGTACCGCAGCCATGGCTCTTGAGTATAACAGAGAAGTATTCGCTGTGCCCGGGCGCGCGTTTGACAACATGAGCCGGGGCTGCAACAGTCTGATCTCCGGACAACGTGCACAGCTGCTGACATGCGCGGATGAGTTTGTTGACGCCATGGGCTGGCCGCACCGCAAGGTTGAAGGCACACAGGGTACGCTTGCGCTTGAATTGTCAGAACCACAGCTCAAACTACTTGGATTGATTGAGAATAATCCCGGATACAATGTTAACCGGCTTGCACGCGAGATGCAATGCACCTATCCTGAGATCAGTGACATGCTGTTCAGATTGCAGATGCTTGAACAGGTACGTGCTATGCCCGGAGGCACATTCACCATCATCCATCAATAAAACGTAAATTTGAAAATAATTCAGAATCAGAACATAAATAATATATATATAAATCAACAAATTGAAAACTACAGAGAAAATGGCTCGAATCATTCCCCCGTCAGAGTTCATCATCAATCCCGATGGCTCGGCTTTCCACATCCACCTTTTACCAGAACAACTCACAGACCGCATTATTCTTTGCGGCGATCCGGCCCGTGTAAATGTTGTTGCAAGTCACTTTGATGAGCAGACTTTTGAAGTAAGCTCCCGCGAGTTCCATACTATCGGCGGTGTTTACAAAGGAAAACCCATAATGTGCATAAGCCATGGCATAGGCCCTGACAACATTGACATAGTTATCACTGAACTTGACGCGCTTGCCAATGTGGATTTCAAGACACGTGAGGTCAAACCTGAACACCGCACTCTCACTATGGTGCGCATCGGAACCAGTGGCGCTCTGCAGCCCGAACTGTCAATAGGTACGCCTGTGATCGCCGAGAAGTCAATAGGTTTCGATGGTGTCCTCAACTACTATGCCGGACGTGATGAAGTTGCCGATCTTGATTTTGAGAAAGCATTCTGCGAACACACAGCCTGGAACCGACTCTGGGCCAAACCTTATGTTGTAGACGCTGATCCGGAGTTAGTGGCACGTATTGGCGGCGATGACATGGTGCGAGGAAACACAATATCAGCTGTCGGCTTCTATGGACCTCAGGGTCGCTACGTGCGTCTTCCCCTTGCCAGTCCCGGCCTGAACGAGTCAATTGAAAAATTTGATTTCAACGGCCGCAGAATCACCAATTACGAGATGGAATCCGCTCCGTTGCAGGGTCTTGGAAAATTGATGGGACATAAGGCCATGACAGTATGTTCTATCATTGCCAACCGCTTTACCAACGACGCCAATCCCAATTACAAGGGCGGCATAGCACAGCTGATAACCACAGTTCTTGACCGTATCTGATTATTGCCAAAATTTAATATATATCTTGTTACCTAAAATTTGATAAACCAATGAAACCATATGTTATCGGTATTGACATGGGCGGCACAAACACCGTCTTCGGTATTGTTGACGCCCGTGGTGCAGTGATTGCATCATCATCCATAAAAACCGGAAAACATGCAAAGTTCGCGGACTATGTTGACGAACTTTATGCTGAGATCACAAAACTGATTGAACAGAACGATGCTGTAGACAAAATCCACGGTATCGGAATCGGTGCTCCCAATGCAAACTATTATACCGGTGAGATTGCTGACGGTGTGAATCTTCCGTGGCCCACTCCCATACCTCTTGTTGAGGAATTCCGCAACAAGTTCGGCGTGCCCGTTACAGCCACCAATGATGCCAATGCCGCTGCTATCGGTGAGATGACCTATGGCGCTGCCCGCGGACTCAAGGATTTCATAATGATAACTCTCGGTACCGGTGTGGGTTCAGGAATTGTCATTAACGGACAGGTGGTATATGGCCATGACGGTTTCGCCGGAGAGTTGGGCCATGTTATCATGAAACGCAACAACGGACGTCTGTGCGGTTGCGGGCGTACAGGCTGTCTTGAAGCATATTGCTCGGCAAACGGCGTAGCACGCACAGCACGTGAGTTCCTTGAAACACGCAACGAGCCCTCATTGTTGCGCAACATGGATATCGAGGATATAACTTCCAAGGATGTCTATGATGCAGCAACAGCCGGAGACGCTCTCGCCAAAGAGATATTTGATTACACCGGTAATATTCTCGGTCAGGCATTAGCGGACATGACAGTGTTCTCATCGCCTGAAGCATTCATACTCTTCGGAGGTCTTGCAAAGAGTGGGGAACTGCTCATGCGTCCGCTCCGCGAATCCATGAACCGCAATATGATGGCCATATTCAAAGGAAAACCGAAAGTGTTGCTCAGCGAACTCAAAGAAGCTGATGCTGCCATTCTCGGCGCAAGCGCTCTTGGATGGGAGGCCAAATAAGTCGCAGCCTCCAACACGTGGATTATATAATTGAGACAGGTCCGGATGACATTCATCCGGACCTGTCTCAATTATATAACTTGTCTATTAAAACCTCTATGTACGCAGCGCAGATTCAGCGCATGAGGATAAGTGCGCAAGTGGGGGGTACCGTTACTTTTCCTCCCTGTGAGGTGCCGAGCGTTTTGCCATCGGCGTCAATCACACCGTCATTGGCAAGAATGGTCCACTTGCCGCGGGGAATCCTGGTTGTGACAGCCTCGGGGTTACCGTTGAAAATGACTTTTATTTCAGCGGCCGGGTCGCCGTTGGCATGGTTTTTCAGGGAATAGGAAATGACGTTAGGAGTCTTTACGTTGTCAAAAACAAGATTACGAGCAACCTCCGATGCGTCAGACATCCTGAATGCAGGATGCTGTTTGCGCAGACGTATGAGCTGTCTGTAATATTCATTCTGATCCGCATTCGCATCAAGAAGATTCCAATCAATGGCGTTTACTGAATCGGGGCTGTTGTAGGTATTATGTATGCCATGCTTATTGCGGAACACTTCCTCGCCGGCAAACATGAACGGGATGCCCTGCGAAGTGAAGACTATTGTCTGGGCAAGACGCGCCACGCGTTTGCGCTGCTGCTCATCAGCATCAGGGAGGGAGGCTGCAAGTTTGTCTGTGAGGCACATGTCATCATGGCAAGAAACATAGTTTACAACCTGATTGGGTGACAGAGTATATGCTTTCTTTGAGTTGTTTCCCTTTGAGTAATCAACCTGAGGATGGTTTGTTGCGCCGACAATGCCAATTTTCACGGTTTCTTCATTGCCGGTTTTGCCAGAGGCAAAGCCACGGTCGGCGGCATTTGAATAATGACCTTTCACAGCATCACGGATGTCATCGGAAAAGACAGCCACACCGGGCATCCTGTAGGCATGGTCTTTGAGGGCGCGCTGTTCAACAGGCAGAGGGGAATCACCCGCGGTCCATCCCTCGCCGTAAATAATTATATTGGGATTGATCTTGCGCAGCTCATCTGCAACCTGGTTCATTGTTGCAATGTCATGTATGGCCATGAGATCGAATCGGAATCCGTCGATATGGTATTCTTTTGCCCAGTATTTTACAGAATTGACAATGAAATCACGCATCTGTTGGCGCTCAGAGGCCGTTTCGTTTCCACAGCCGGAGGCATCACTGTATGTGCCGTCGGCTCTATGACGGTAGTAGTATCCCGGCGCAGTGAGAGAAAAATTTGATTCGTCGTTCTGAGCTGTGTGGTTGTACACAACATCCATAACCACACCGATTCCGGCGTTATGGAGGGCCTGAACCATCTCTTTCATCTCCCGTATGCGCGTCTCGGGATCGGAAGGATTGGTTGAGTAAGATCCTTCCGGAGCATTGTAATTGACCGGATCATAGCCCCAGTTGTAGGTGTTTGCCGGCAGGTTGGTTTCGTCAACTGAATTATAATCGAAGCTTGGAAGAATGTGCACGTGCGTCACCCCCAAGTCTTTTAGATGGTCAATGCCGGTTGACTGTCCCTGAGGGTTGGCGGTACCGGGTTCTGTAAGGGCAAGAAACTTGCCTTTGTTGGCTATGCCTGATGAGGGATGAATGGAGAAATCGCGATGGTGCATCTCATAGAGTATGGCATCGGTGTTGTTTGTCAACTCGGGCCCTTTGTCATTTTCCCAACCTTCTGGATTTGTTGCCGCCATATTTATAATAGCGGCCCGTGTGCCATTGGCGCCTACGGCTTTAGCCCATACACCGGGTGTCTCTGCCAGCCATTTTCCGTCATGATTTATGCTGAATGTGTAGAATTTCCCATAAAGCTGTTCTGGCGATGACGCGCGCCACACACCTGATGCTGAGTCTTTTTTCATATCAAGTGTGTCTGTAGGGGTACCGGTACGGCCATTGTTGTAGATGTATACGCGCGCCTGTGTTGCCTGCGGACTCCACAGGGCGAAGTGTGTGCCGGTTTTGTCAACGGTCAGCTCAAGATCATTGCCTTTGTTGCTGTAGGTGGGGAAACTGTTATAGACGGCGTCCATGTCGGGGTATGCTGAAACATGGGGTGCTGATGCCAAGGCTGTGCCTATCAGCCCTGCCATGGCAATCTTCATGAATTTATCGGTCATTTTTTGTTTTTGAATTATGGTATATGATTAAACGCCCTCTTAAAGTCCGGATGTATGTAGACCGGAGGCTTGTGATAAGTCTGAAAAGGAGGGTGGGGCAGATGTTCAACGAACGATAACACGCTGTGACTGACGGTCACATTTCACAATATAGTATCCGGAGGGCAGGTCTATGACCGTGACACCGGGAGCCGCTGTCACAGATTTCACGAGTTGGCCCGTGAGTGCGTAGACAAGGACCTGACGTGATTCTTCTCCCGAAAGGTGTATCTCAACATGGCCATTCATGACCTTCACAACCGGAATCGCGGCTGTTTCAATACGTGTCTGCGCGTTCTCGGCAGGTGCGGCTATAGCTGTCATTGCTCCTGACATAATCAGCAATGCTCCGGAAATGAAGATGTTACGTAAGAATTTCATTAGTTGGATCAGCTTAAGAACCGTGTAACGTATAAGTGCTTTATATTGTTGTGTGCAAAGATAATATTTTTTTTCGGATTTTGCAATACGCATATAAAAATAATGGCAGAAAAATTTTTCTGCCATTATCCGGTTGTTTGAAGTATGATAGCTTGTCGGTCTGTTTTTGCCGGCCTATTTCTTGTTCAATGAGATATCCGCCTGACCGCTGGTATGGCTGCGGAACTGTCCCGGGCATCTTTTGAATTTTATGTCACTTTGGGCGCTTGCATTTGCAACTGTGGATCCGGCGGTGAGTTTTGATCCTTTTATGTCTGCTTGTCCGCTTGTGGTCAGTGTCGCAACACCTGATGTTGTTACGGTGGTGACGTTGATGTCACTCTGTCCGCTTGCATTCATTGTTACTTTTCCATGCGCCGAGAGATTGTCTAATTGTATTGAACTCTGTCCGGAAGATACCAGACCTATTGTGGCGGCAGAAATGTCATTTTTGAATTGCAGTTCGCTTTGACCGGAAGTGTTGGCGGAAAATGAAGATGCTACATTTCCGCTAATGGTCATGGAACTTTGTCCGGATGTGACAACGGTGGCAAGCCTCGGCAATGTGACAATGACTTTTGCCCGTTCTTTTGATTTTTTGTATTTTATGTTACAATTGCTGTATTTGTTATTGTTGGTCACGGACAGCGTGTTCTTCACATTTTTGATGTCAAAATAATCTTTCATGTTCTCCGGAACAATGCATGTGACCGAGTAGTCACTTCCGGTCTTTACCTCTACGGTGGTCTGTCCATGAGAATTTATTGCTGAGAAGTTCTTGAATTCCAGTTTTTCACTGACCATTTTCTCAGATGCTGTCAGCGTTTTTGAATCCGCAGCGCATCCGCAGCACATAGTGATGGCAAAAAAATAGACGGCTGCCTGAGCCAAAACAGTTGTTTTCATGTTTATGGATGTTTAAGAGTTCGCTTTGTATATAAGACACAATCACATGCCTATTTGTGACATTCCCGGCAAAATTTTTATATTCCGCTGTTATTTTATGTGCTGAAGCACTTCTGAGACAACGAAGGTGCTGCCACCCACAAATATAGATCCTCCTGATTTCAAGGCGTCTGACTTGGCCTGCATATAACCGTCTATAACGCTGTTGAACGGCATGCCCTGAAGTCCGCATCCGGCGGCGTAGGTGCTTATCTGTTCCGGAGATGCCGCACGCGGCGTGGAAGGGCGTACGAAGTAGTATCTCGCATCCCTGTCCATATGATCCATTATATGGCGTATGTCCTTGTCTGACATAAATCCCAGAACAATATGTCGCGGACCGGGCATTGCGGCAATATGTGGTCCAAGATATTGCCACGCTCCCGGATTATGCCCGGTGTCGCATATTGTCAGCGGACTGTCCGATATTTTCATCCATCGCCCCATAAGTCCTGTGAGTTCGCATACGCGTGAGAATCCTTCTCTGACATTTTCCGGAGAAATGTTTAGACCTAAACCTATAAGAGTGTCTATGGCAACAAGAATTGTGGTGGCATTATGTATCTGGCAGTTTCCCGTGAGAACACTGTGGAGTGTTCCATAAGCTGTTGTGCGGTATGTGATTTCACCGGGTATAGCGGTGCATGAGCGGATAGGAGTCTGTTCCTCGGCAAAAACAAGAGGCGTTCCGGTAGCGGTGGCAACATTCTGAAACACCGGACGTATTTCCGGGTCACTTTCGCCTATCACGGCAGGAATATCTTTCTTGAAAATTCCGGCTTTTTCATAGGCGATTTCTGCACGCGTATCGCCGAGAATGGATGTGTGGTCAAGAGATATGTTGGTTATTACGGACAGTACAGGATTGACTATATTTGTGGAGTCAAGACGTCCGCCAAGACCTACCTCTATGACCGCATAGTCAACGTTGTTCCGTGCAAAATGCTTAAGGGCCAATGCGGTGGCCAGTTCAAAGAATGATGGGTCTCCGCATTCTTCAGGATCAAGTGTCCTGAAATGTTCTACGAACCTGATGACATCATTATGGCCTATGGGCTGTCCGTCTATACGGATGCGCTCGTTGAAATCAAGCAGATGCGGCGAGGTGTATAGTCCTGTCTTATATCCGGCGGCAGTGAGCACGGCAGCAATGGTGTGTGCGGTGCTTCCTTTGCCGTTTGTGCCGGCGATATGTATGCATTTAAGTCTTTTCTGTGGATTGCCCATGATGGCACACAGGCGTCTTATGGTCTCAAGTCCGGGCTTATAGGCGGCGGTGCCGATGCGGTGAAAAGCCGCCAGACGCGTGTACAGGAATTCCAGAGTTTCGTTGTAAGTCATGATGACACTAAAAAATTATCACCCCGGCAACAGCAGCTATGCAGATTACAAGAATGGGGTGTATTTTGGCAAAGTGAACAAGGCAGAATGCGGTAATGCATATTATAATGCTGCAGGTGATGTCATAACTGTCAGTCCCGAAGTTGGAACTGTTCATCAGCAGCATTGCCGCAGAGGCGATCAGACCCACCACAACCGGGCGCAGTCCGGCAAAGATTCCTTTTACTGCAGCGCTGTCATGATGGCGGCTGATCAGATGGCTTGTGTATGTTACAAGAAGAAATGAGGGCAGAACCACAACCAAGGTGCAAAGCACAGACCCTGCCACACCCCACCACCAGCCGTCGTAACCATTGGACTGCGGTGCTACATAGCCTATGTACGTTGCTGAGTTTATGCCAATAGGACCCGGAGTCATCTGTGACACTGCAACAATGTCAGTGAACATCTTTCCGGATATCCAGCCATTGCCTACAATCTGGTTCTCTATCAGGGCAAGCATGGCATAGCCTCCGCCGAATCCAAACAACCCGATAAGCAGATAACTCCATATTAGTCTCAAGAAGATCATGATCTGTCTGAACCGGCCTCCTTATTGCCTGAATTATGCCTTTTCCTGATGGCATCACTGAAGACAAGCAAGCCTCCTATGCCGCCGAGAACAATCCACAACACCGGATTCGATACTACCGGGAGCCGTGACCATATCATCAATGCTACAATCACGGGGATAGCCGCCGTTTTCCAGTTGAGGCGTGCGGCACGGGCGGCGGAAATAACCGGTGCAAGTATCAGTGCCACCACCGCCGGTCGTATTCCTTTGAAGATCTTAACCATGACCGGATTGCCATTGATGAGGTCCGGGGTCAGGAACAATGCGATGGATAATATTATGAGGAATGATGGTAGAATTGTGCCTAATGCGGAGATGACACTGCCGGCGCGTCCTCTGAGTTTGTCGCCCACGGCAACGGAAATGTTCACGGCAAGGATTCCGGGCAATGACTGGGCAACCGCCAGCAGATCCAGAAATTCATCGCGGGCAACCCAACGGTATTTTGTGACTATCTCACGCTCAATTATGGAAATCATAGCCCATCCGCCCCCAAATGTGAACGCACCGATCTTGAAGAAAGTGAAAAACAATTGTCTGAGTCTGGGACGGTCTGTCATCTTATCCTTGTGTGCCACTGCAAATATGAATACCTCTGCCGGTTCTTTTATCGGGTACAAAATTAATAAAAAGGTATTGAACAGTCATATTTTTTAAATATAATGTGTAATTTTGCATCTGCACATTGAATTGTATGGGTGCTTCGGCTCTTGGTCTTAACAAGCATTTCTACAATGACTAAACTATAACTCTATATCAGTCGGACAATGGTAAAAAACAGCAATTCAGCCGGTAATGCCCTGAAACAGTTCTGGAGTAAGCATCCTGTCATAAGCAATTTCATATTGATGTTGGTAGTTATACCTATTGTATGTCTGCTTCTGTTGTTGTTTGTGGATATCTGGACACATCATGGTCGGACCTCGGTAGTTCCTGATGTCAAAGGACTGGGGTATGAAACAGCATTGGAGGTTCTGAAAGAGGCTGATCTGGACGTTGTTGTGTCTGACTCTGTTGATAATCCCGGTAATCTGAAAGGTGGGACCATTGTGGAAGTTATTCCCAAGCCCGGGTCTGTTGTGAAGCAGGGACGTGAAGTGTATCTGACAATCGTTGCCTACAATGCGCATCAGGTTACCATTACCGAACCTCTTGCAAACAGAGATCTGAAGTCAGTGATGAACTACCTCTCCAATCTGGGTATAGATACATCCGGGATCACTGTCAAGCGTGTGCCGTGGCTCTATCCGGGATCTGTTGTGGCCGTGCACACCGGCAACCGCACGCTTGATGTTGGAAGCCGTGTTGCCGTGAATGCGCGCATAACCATAGAATATGGAGTATCAGATGAGATGCTTGATACATTCGACAACGCTCTTGAGCCGGCAGATACGGTATATTTAGAAACCACGGAACCTGATAACATTGACCCGGCAATGCCGGAGAATGATACCCCCGAGCAGCCGTCGCCAACAAACCCTCAACCCGTAAATCCGTTATATGACTGATGATATTACCGCTGAGTCACTCTCAGACGATGAGATCATAAGCGGCGTTTCGCCATCGGGAGAGGATCTGTACGAACATTTTCGCTTTGTCGCCGACAAAGGGCAGCAATTGCTGCGCGTTGACAAGTTTCTGGTTGAGCGGTTGCAGAAATCATCGCGCAACAGAGTGCAGCAGGCTGCCGAAGCCGGGTGCATACTTGTAAACGGGAAGCCTGTCAAGTCCAACTACAGGGTTAAGCCGTTGGATGTAGTTCAGGTTGTTATGGATCGTCCGCGATACGAATTTGAGATAGTTGCGGAAGACATTCCTCTTGACATTGTCTATGAGGACCGCCATGTTCTTGTTGTGAACAAGCCGGCGGGACTGGTGGTGCATCCCGGGCACGGTAACTGGACCGGAACGTTGGTCAATGCTCTGGCCTGGCATTTCCGAGACACCCCTGATTACGATGTCAATGATCCCCGTCTGGGCCTTGTGCATCGTATAGACAAAGACACATCAGGCCTGTTGGTGGTTGCAAAGACACCTGATGCAAAAACAGACCTCGGGCGTCAGTTTTTTAACAAGACCACCCGACGTGAATATGTGGCGGTTGTGTGGGGTGAGCCTGTACCGCCTGAGGGACGTATAGAGGGTAACATTGCAAGGTCCACGCGCGACCGTCTCCAGATGGCTGTCTATGATCCGGCCGGAGACATCGGAAAGCCTGCTGTGACACACTATTCTGTCATTGAGCCGTTGGGATATGTCTCTGTAATAAAATGTGTCCTTGAAACCGGACGCACACATCAGATACGTGTGCATATGCGCCACATAGGGCACACGCTTTTCAACGATGCACGTTATGGCGGCGATGAAATTCTCCGTGGGGTGCGCACGGCATCCTACCGCCGTTTTGTTGAGAATTGCATGGAGGTGTGTCCGCGGCAGGCATTGCATGCGCGCACACTTGGATTTCGTCATCCCGCAACAGGTCAGGACATGTTTTTCGAGGCGCCGTTGCCGGCGGATATGTCCGCGCTTA
>JAUNPQ010000102.1 GCA_030536615.1 Bacteroidales bacterium
AATCCGGTTTTCAGTCACAATGGAACCCCATTGCTCCATCAATCCGAATCGAAATTTCATCCATATGTCTCATCAATTAATACGATAACTAATTTATGACACATACTTATCTGCAAAATTAATGATTACGGCACACAAATCAAAATCCAACACCGATATAGTGTTCAGAATCGCATCTGAAATGACATGAGGATGTTGCGGGGACGGATTCCGAAGCTGTAATCCGTCTGCGAGAGATTGCCGAAAGATGTGTAGCGGAACTGCTTCCGGTCAAGTAGATTTCGGGCCGTAAGACCAAGGCGGATGGCAGAGCTCAGCTGATACGATGCTGAGGCATCGACAAGGACAAGATTGGCATCTTTGGCCATGCCATCGCCGAAATGAGTGTAATAGTGCTCGGCAATGACCGAAAAATTCAGTCTGTCTGTGGGGATAAAGGTGAATGAGAGTCTGTGGTTGAGCGATGTGGCATCCGAGGCATTCCGCCCCCCTGTCTTCAGGGTGTTCACAGTCATGTCAAGGGCATAGTCCATTGACAGCCATCGCGTGAGACTCCCTTTCAGGTATGGGTTTGCCTTTACGGTGTTCTGCCTGAACCGTTGCCGGATGTTGTTGCGCATGGTTGAAGATGTTGTTGTGGTAAATGCCGCGTCAACGCCAAGCACAAGGCGGCTGTGGCACAGACCTTTGCTAAATCCCGCTTTTGCCAGAAATGTGTCTGAGGATGTAGCAGAAGGACTATAAGTTGTAAGTATGAAATCATTATAAAACAACTGGTTTGTCATATATGGCGAATGGACATGAGTATACGCGGCCGTGCCGTTGCAAAAGAATGCTGACAGAGGGTTGCGGTAGCGATATGTTGCGGAAACACCCGTCACCCCCGTGCTTTTCTCAACGGGAAATGACATGAACAGATTGCGATAGTCAGACAGCACCGCGCAGCCAACGAACATGGAGGGGGCAGGCGCCGACGTGGAATAATCAGCGCCTGCTGAAATCTCTGATCTGGCTGTCAGCTGTCTATGCACATAGATTCCGGGATTTAACGTGAAAAAATCATGATTGCCGGAGAGGCTGTAGTGATGCCATCTGACCGGTGCTGACGCTTCAATGCGCCATCCGCGCCGGTTATATTGTGCTTTTGGCGCTGCATATACAGCACTGACAAACGCATTGTATATGCCCTTATCCTTATATGGCTCCGGAAAACCGGTGAGCGCTGCATTGAGGTGATGGGAGTTCAGGTCAATGCCGCCATCAACATAAACACGCCAGAATCCTTTTATCCACCCATACTGACTCTCTGTGGTGCTTCTGAAATCATTAACGGCAACATTCTGACTTGGAGTGCCGTAAACGGCGGACACCGTCAGAGATGACGGACAATGGGAGAAACTGTTGCGTGATGAAAGGGTGAAAATGCGGTTGTCAGTCTTTTTTACAAGGCGCAGGTCATTTGTTGCCGCGAGATTCTGACGGCATACATCCTGATGCAAGCCCATAGAGCCGGTGACCGAGGAAAATGCATGTTGGCGGTTGACCGAGAGTGTAAGATTGTCTTTCAGAAAATACCGCTTACGGTTGATCTCCGCCTTATAGCCTACAGTGAGTGTATGACGGCGTGTATGCAGGCTCTCGTCCTGTACAAAAGCTGCGATATCATTGCTGAGATAGTCCGTAACAGAAGATTCGGCATAGTCAAGGCGGTCTCCCACATAGTTTATTTTAAGACGGTTGGAGACGTCTCCCCCACCCCAGGACATTATGGCATCGGCAAGCCATGAAAGATTGTCGCGTGTACGGTTCTCCGCCAAAGGCGAACCGATTATGTCAGCGCTGATATATTCCCGCCACAGCTGCGGCTTGTATTCAGATGAGAACATGGGTTCATAGCTATGGTCACGGATCTCATTGTCCGGATTCCAACCGGTATTGTCGGCTTTTACGGTGAACATATTCTGCATTTTACGTGCCAGACGCATTGAATATGCCGAGCCGCTATAAAGCAGCGGAGAGAAACCCGAGGAGGCATTTGCCACTCCCACCCACCGCGACCGGGCTGTTTCCTTGAGTTTGAGATTGATGCCGGCCTGATCAGAGAATTCAATGTCCTCAAGTGCTTTGACGGGCTGGTGATTCTCCATGACTTCCACCGCCGCCACATCATTCTTTGAAATGTTGTTGGTGGCAAGTCCGTATGAGTCACCAATAAAATCGTTGCCGTCAATGTAAAATTTATTTATAGGCTTACCCTGATACATGATGGTGCCGTCGCTCTCCACTTTCACACCGGGGAGTCGCTTTATGACATCAATAATGGCATTATCGGCCGAGGTGGCATATTTGCCCACGTTGAACACAAGTGTGTCACCACGCTGAAAAATATCGGGTGAATGTACTGTAACCTCCCTAAGCATGGTTTCATCGGGGTGCATCAATATGTCCCCGACAGTCAGCGGCAATGGCAACACCACGCTCTCATAACCTATGCAACGTATTGATATGCTGTCAGCAGGGCCCGTCAGTTTAAAGCTTCCATCTAACTTTGAAGCAACAAATCCCTTGCCTCCCACAGTTTTCACCACCGCTCCCGCCACAGGCTCATGGCTGCGGGCATCAAGAAGGCGTCCGCTGATATCCTGCGCCTGTGCGGCAACCACCGCACAGAGCAGGAACATACAGCACATGATCAGAATCTTTCTCATTTCTCTTTCCAGTCGCGTTCAATAAAGTCATAGCCAAGTTCAATAGGATCATAGGCAGTGGGGTCCGGGTTCCCGGCTTCATCACACACGGTCACATGAATCCCCGACACGGTTTCCACATAGGCATACGGATTTATCTCATAGCGGTGGAGGGTATCATAGAATTTCCTGCGTGTTGTGTCATTATAAGGAACGTCATAAATCTGTATGGGGCGTCGGGCGGATGATTTGATGCCTATGCACTCAAAACTGTACTGGCTACCCTCATCTCTTGCCGACATGATCAGGCCCGGAAGGCCGCAGAATTTCCATGGGCCGTCCATGACGGGGATGTCCTCTGTGTAGAACACTGTCCACCGGCGTCCCCGGAAGTCGCATGTCGCCTCACGGCATTCATAGCCGAGTATCATGCGTGTGCTGTCTGAAAACTGCCAGTTGAAGCCGGGCATAGCCTCCTCATACATGAACCAGTCACGCGCTATCTTCTCTGTGTGCGTGAGTTTTCCCGCAGGATAGTTCTTGAAGATGTTTATGGACGGCCCATTGACAAGCCTTTCTGCATTGCGCACCAACTCCTCGGGTGATAGTGTCGGGATCAGGGAATCAATCCTTGCGTTTTTCAGGCTTGAGAACTTGGAGACACCGCTGCGTGACACCTGGAGAAGCATCTGCTCACGGTCTGTCTGAGTGCCGTAGACGGTGTCGGCATTGAAATGGTAGTCATAAATGAATTCCATGTCTGCGGGGGTGATGGTCTTTGTCACCGGCACTTCTGACTGGAGGATGTTAAGCGTGCGCCGCACTGTTTTTGCCGATGTTGCCGGGCAAGCCATTAGAATGGCAAGCATAGCGAAGATTGTCTTTGTTTTCATTGTTATACGTTTTTGGAGGTCATATATTTGTTTTGATGACGCAAAATTAGCGCGTAACCACCCTTATGGCTCAATATAAACATTATCCAATTGTTATGGAATTATTACTAAATTATTACTGTGCGACGGCATGCCGATATTTTTATCTAACTCGTTGGTTGAATTAAAATTCTAAGGATATATAAATGAAAAAGTTGCACAA
>JAUNPQ010000103.1 GCA_030536615.1 Bacteroidales bacterium
AAACAATACCAGAAACATTGTGCCAATGCCTTCGGCGATGTATTTTTTCAGCGGTGTCATAAATGTAAGTTTTAAGTTTGTTTTATGTTGTATGCAATGTGAGGCTATGTATAATGGTTAAAGATGTAAGCCATGCCTGAATAGTTCGATATGTTATATTAACAACTGTCCCCGGCTTTTGTTTTTGTAATTGCCGGGGACAGGTAAAATGCTGTATAGGAGATGTGCTATTTGCGGTTTTTCTTTTTGCCAAACAGACGGAATTTCTTTTTCTTGGCTGAGGAATAGCCATATCCGTAGGCGTAACCGTATGATTGTTTTGAGTAGTAACCATAATGCCCGTAGCGCCGGTAGATGTACGATGCGCTTCCCACATTGACACCGTTAAGTACAAGATAGGGATGTGTCAAACGATTGTTGCGCACGGCATCGTGCAGTAACTTGAGGCCTTTCTTGGTGCTCACTCCGGCGCGTGTAACATAAATCTGGATGTCTGTATATGGTGCTATGATAAATGTGTCAGAGACCATTCCGATTGGAGCCGAGTCAACAATCACAACGTCGAAATTTTTTCGCAACCGGTTAAACATCGCAGACATGTTTTCTCCAAGCATAAGCTCATTCGGGTTGGGGGGAACAGGACCGGCCGGGAGAATATAGAGGTTGGGCGATACATCGCTTTGGCTGATCAGTGAATCAAGGTCTGTGGTCTGTCCTGAAAGGAAGGTTGTTACTCCCTCGCGGTTATCCTTGCCGGCAATACGTGCAAGTACGGGCCGACGTATGTCAAGGCCTACCATCACAACTTTTTTGCGCGTAAGTGCATAGGTGACAGCCAGGTTGAGGGTGATGAATGTTTTGCCTTCACCACTGACTGATGATGTTACAAGGATTACTTTGTTCTTGTCTTCACCATGTACTGATGCATCGCCTGTGAAATTTATGTTGTTTCGCAATAACCTGAATAATTCGGCTTCAGGAGTTGAGACATTCTCGCCTATAACAATGCCGTCCGCAGCATTCCCGCTCTTGCATATCTCTCCGAGTATGGGCAGTTTGGTAAGGCGCTCAAGGTCTTCCATGTCGTTGAACTTTGGAAATAACAGCCGCTTGACAAATATTATTACGGCGGGCAGGAGAAGCCCTATCAATAATCCGAGAGCTATGTATGAGAACCTGTGCGGTGCCACCGGTCCAAATCCTGACGGATTGTCTATGAACTGTGCCGTGGGTGTTGCAAGTGTTTTCTGAAGCGCTATTTCCTCGCGTTTCTGGAGCAGGAAAGTATAGATGTTCACTTTTACCTGTTGCTCGCGGAAAATCTCGTTAAGACCTTTGTCTATTGTGGGTTGCACAGCCAACTGGCCGCTGCTGCGGCTGTCAATGGCCGCTATGCTGCGACGGCGGGCGGTAAGGTTGGTTCTGGCGGCTGACAGGTTGCCCAGAATCTGGGATTTCTGTTTGATCAGCTCTTCCCTGAGTTTCTCAACTGCCGGATGGGCCTCCCCCATGTTCTCAATAGATCGCTGATAGTTTGAGACTGAACGGTTGTAGGTCTCTATGCTCTGTGTGACAGCTGAGTTGTTGGAGTATGCCGGCAGTTGTGCATAGCTGTCCTGTCGGCGCACCTGCTGTTCAATGTCTTTCAGTATCTCCATGTCGGCATCAACAGAGGCAAGCTGCTCTTCATTTGAAGACCGAGTGGCAAGGTTCATGGATGTCTGCGCCTCAAGATCCGCGATGTTATGTTCCTCGCGGTATTTGCGCAGGCGGTCCTCAACGTCCTTCAGCTCGCTGTTGATCATCACAAGGCGGTCAAGGATGAATGCCTCAGTCTGGATGGCTGAGCGGTTCTTGTCCTCTATTATCTGCCGGTTGTAGAAGTCCACAATGGCCTTGATGATGTCCACGCCTTCTTCAATTACCGGCGTCTTAAGATATATATTCAGAATGGATGGGGCTGCATCTGCCGGTTTTATGGTCAGGTTTGCTGAAAGCATGGCCGCAATACGGCGGGGATTGCGTATTATTATTTTCTCAGTCCCGGTCATCTTGTTTGTAAACGGTGATTCGTTGAAGGTGACAGTGCCCACTGACAATGCCATCTTCACCGGCAGTTTCTTTGCGACAAGATGCTTGGATTCCGTGCCGTCAGCGTGTCTGACCTCACCTTTGATGTGATATCCATCGCTTTCTTTTGTGATGGATGCGTATATCGGGAGCGTGAGATTGTGGAGACTGATAGAGTCAAGTTCTGCGGTCACGGCCGAGTTGTGGTATACCGGCATGTCGCATAAACGGCCATCTTTATAATATGTATATGACAGGTTCAGGCTGTCTACAATCTTCATCAGATTGTTCTTTGACTTCAGGATCTCAATCTCTGTCTCGTTGATGATGTCGTTGCCCATCATCACATCATTTTCAATTCCGAAAACGGTCTGTCCGGTTGCTTTTGCTTTTTCGCTGTTCAGGTATATCGATGCGTCAACCTCATATGTGGGGATTATTGTCTCCACATAGAAATACGCTGCTGTACCGAAAATGATGATGCTCAGAACAAACCATTTCCATTTGGACAGAAAGTCCAGAAATAGGCCTGCCAGATCAAATTTATCATCGGTGTCATTTGCCGGAGAGGTCTTGAAATCGCCGGTTGAGAGGTCGTTATTGTTCATTTCTGTCATTTTGAGAGATTGACAATTCCTATCACCAGACCGGCGACTGATGACAGTCCGCTGACAACGGCAATGGTAGTGGTCCAACCTTGGTGCATCTGCCATGCGCTCTGGCGTGCGGATGCGTTGGGCACAACATACAGAATGTCATTCTGCTGGAGATTGAAATAGGGAGACAACAGCAGGTTGCGGTCATTGAGATTGAGGCGGTGGGCCTCACGCGTGCCATCAGGGTTGGTGCGGTAGAGCAGGATGTTCTCACGCTCGCCACGTATATGGAGGTCTCCGGCCAATGCTATGGCCTCAAGCACGTTGAGACGCTCATTCTTTGAAGTGTATTGTCCGGGGCTGTTGACCATACCCAGGATTGTCACGCGGAAATTCATGAGCCTGATCTCAACAGTAGGTTCTATTTTCACATATTTGGGATATATGGCATCCCTGATAAGGTCTGCGACTTGGGCTTTTGTTTTGCCTGCCACATGAATGGATCCGATTATAGGCATTTCAATGTCACCGGCCTCGTTCACCAGATAATAGTCAGTTGATGATTCCTCACTGTTGTTTGTGGATCGGTTGTTTGTTCCGATTGTTCCTTCCGGAGTGATATACATGTCGCGGTTAAACGGCGCTACGGCGAGCATGTCTGATGCATAAATCCTGATGTTCAGCAGGTCTCCGGGAGACATGACCGGATCAGACACCGCTGTGGTTTTTGAAAGCACCTCCACCGGTATGTTTTCTGCCTCAGGCACATAGATGACTTTTTTGGGGGCCGAGCATCCCATGCAAATGAGAGCCAGCAGCATTATGGATATATGATTTTTGATAGTCATTTTACAGGATTGGATTATTTAAATGCAAAGTTCTGCAAAATTAGCCATAAATAGTGTAAAATGCAAATTTCATGTGACTGCTTGTTAAGGGTTACATAAGATGGCGGCGTTGAAAAAGTTTTGCAGATATGTATTTATTGTTTAATTTTGCAGTTTGAAATTGTGACGTGTATGCGTCGCAGTGTTAAGTATGTTTATACGATTGTTTTCATAATGAAAATACTCAGAACAGTTGATGAACTGAATAAAG
>JAUNPQ010000034.1 GCA_030536615.1 Bacteroidales bacterium
ATCATCGTCCTATCGGGCAGATAAAATATGCACTAATTTAATTCAACCAACAGGTCATTATTATTTGCAGCATTGTCATGTGCGGCGATGTGCGCATGTTCATCGGAGAATTCTGATGAACCGAAACAAAAGGACAACAACGTGGAAACTGAGGTAACTTTCGATAAGGTTGCCGCAAAACCAATGACGCTTTCGTCCGAGGAAAAGGAACTGGTTGAAGCTCAGAATGGCTTTGCATTGCGACTGCTTGAGGCGCAAAACACGCTCAATTCGGGCGAAAACATTGCCCTGTCACCCCTGAGCGCGATGTCCAATATCGCTATGATTGCCAACGCCTCAGATGCCACTACACGCATTCAGATCCTGAATCTCCTCGGAATAAACAGCATCAACGATCTCAATGCTCTGAACGGACGGCTGAACAAAGAAATTGTCAATGTGGATGCCTCAAATGTAAAGTTCACCCTCAGCAATGCACTGTGGCTCAATCAAGACAAGAACGTGAAAGTTGACCGGGAATTCAGCTCAACGCTGTCAGAATATTATCTGGCCGAAAACTTCACAAAACCATTTGCAAACCCCGTGAATCTCCAAAAAGACATAAACATCTGGGCAAAAGGCAAGACCGAAGGTCTCATTCCGCATTTCTACAGCGAGAACCAGCCGGAAATTTCCCCCGAGGCGTTTGCAGTGTTCCTGAACGCAATGTTTTTCAAAGGTCGCTGGTCAGCTCCATTTGATCCGGAGTTGACATCACCAAGACCATTCTACAATTTCAGCGGCGCAAGCATCGCAAAACCACAGATGATGACACAATGCCTTGAAACCGAGTACTACACGGACGCAACAGTCAGCTCCGCCGTACTTCCTTACGGTGACTATTTCTCAATGACAGTGATCGTTCCGCGTCACGGTGATGACGCCGCATTTGCCCAGGCCGTCGAGAAAGCTCTCAATTCCCCGAAAAACAAGGGGAAAGTACAGGTCAACCTGCCCAGATTCAACACAGACATAAGAACAGACCTTTCCTCACTCTACTCACATCTCGGGTATATGGGACTGGCTATTCTGGAGCACTTTGATGCAAACGAAACTCCGGGTCTGAACAAACTCATCATAGAACAGCAATGCGTGCTCCGCGTGGATGAGCAAGGCACAGAGGGTGCTTCAGTCACCGGCGCCTATGATATCAGCGCCACCCCGGACGGGTCATCAAGCAATACTCCGGTTGTAAGTGCTGACCGTCCGTTTGTATACGTAATCAGCGAGCGGAGCAGCGGCGCCATTCTCTTCATAGGCCGCGTCAACAAACCCTAAGGCAAAGAGAAGGGTTAGAGGCTCTAACACCTTACAAACGGCTGCGTCACATCCCGGCGCAGCCGTTTTCATATTTATATGTGATTTGGCCCGTTGGGCAAAAAGTGCTAACTTTGCAATACATTAGCAGCATCAAACCCAAGCGGAAAAAGAGAAAATATGGGACGGCTGATGGCCATTGACTTCGGACGCAAACGTTGCGGCATTGCCGTGACTGACCCGCTGCGCATAGCCGCCAACCCCCTTGAGACCATTCCCACCGCATCGCTCATAGACTTTGTGAAAGCCTATGCTGCGGGTCAGGGCGGTATTGACGGCATTGTTGTGGGATTGCCGCGGAATCTGAACGGTCAGGACTCCGAGAGCATGCGCTGGCTGCGCCCTGCCATCGGCAGGCTAAAAAGCGCAATCGCTCCCGTGCCCGTGACTTTCTATGACGAACGGTTCACCTCCGTGCTGGCCCACCGTGCCATGATTGACGGAGGCATGCACAAAATGGCTCGCCGCGACAAAGCCGTGGTTGACCGCATATCGGCTGCTATCATCCTCAATGATTATCTGAATTCAAAACAACAATAAAGCACTGAAAATGAAACTACCCATATACATGTACGGACATCCCGTGCTCCGTGCCGTAGCCGAGCCGGTCACTGAGTCTGATGACTCTCTGAAAGCGCTCATCGCTGACATGTTCCAGGCAATGTACCAGTCCGAGGGCGTTGGGCTTGCCGCCCCGCAGATAGGTCTCAGCAAGCGCCTGGTGGTCATTGACGGCTCCGTGCTGGCCGAGGACTTCCCCGAGTGCGCCGACACACGCATGGCACTGATCAATCCGGAGATAGAGCTGTTGGACGGTGATCCCGTGAGCCGCGCCGAGGGCTGCCTGAGCCTGCCGGGCATAGCCGAGGATGTGAAACGCGTGGAGCACCTGCGTCTGCGCTGGCTTGACGAGGACATGCAGCCTCATGAACGCGAATTCAGCGGATTCATAGCCCGCATCATACAGCATGAGTGCGACCATCTTGAAGGCCACGTATTCATTGACCACATCTCGCCCATACGCAAACAGCTCATACGCCGTAAGCTCATGAACATTGTGGAGGGCAAGACCAAAGTGGAATATCCCGCAAAATATGCTCCGCGGCGCCGCTGATGCTCCCATAATGTACAATCCCCATAAAACCGCATAAACACATACTCCACACACCACCATACAACTACTATGGCCGACGATAAAAAAGTAATTTTCTCAATGGTAGGCGTCTCCAAGACCTACCCGCCCCAGAAACAAGTTCTCAAAAACATATACCTGTCATTCTTCTATGGCGCCAAAATAGGCATCATTGGCCTCAACGGCTCAGGTAAATCCACGCTCCTCAAGATCATTGCCGGACTCGATAAAAGCTATCAGGGCGAGGTTGTGTTCTCACCGGGCTACACCGTGGGCTACCTTGAGCAGGAGCCTGTGCTTGATCCCGACAAGACCGTAATAGAGGTTGTGCGTGAAGGTGTGCAGCCCATAATGGACATGCTCGCCGAGTTTGACAAAGTCAATGAAGGATTTGCCGACCCCGAGGCCGACTTCGATGCACTTCTGGCCCGTCAGGCCGAACTTCAGGACAAACTCGACGCCGCCGACGCCTGGAACATAGACTCCAAGCTTGAGCGCGCCATGGACGCCCTGCAATGTCCGCCTGATGACCAGAAAGTCAGCACCCTCTCAGGCGGTGAGCGCCGCCGCGTGGCCCTCTGCCGCCTGCTGCTGCAACAACCGGACATCCTGCTCCTTGACGAGCCTACCAACCATCTTGACGCCGAGTCAATTGACTGGCTCGAACAGCACCTGCACCAGTATCCCGGAACAGTCATTGCCATCACCCACGACCGTTATTTTCTGGATCACGTGGCCGGATGGATCCTGGAACTTGACCGCGGCGAGGGCATTCCCTGGAAAGGCAACTACTCGTCATGGCTTGAGCAGAAAACAAAGCGCATGGCCCAGGAGGAGAAACAGGCAAGCAAGCGCCGTAAGACTCTTGAACGCGAGCTGGAATGGGTGCGCATGGCTCCCAAAGCCCGTCAGGCCAAGGGAAAAGCGCGTCTCAACAGCTATGACCGCCTTCTCAATGAAGACCAGAAGCAGAAGGAAGAACGCCTGGAAATATTCATACCCAACGGCCCACGCCTCGGTAACAAAGTCATAGAAGCCCACGGGCTGGCCAAGTCATTTGGCAACAAAAAACTGTTCAACGACCTCAATTTCGTGCTTCCTCCCAACGGCATTGTGGGCGTCATCGGCCCCAACGGCGCCGGCAAGACAACACTTTTCCGCCTCATCATGGGACAGGAAACACCTGATGCCGGAACTTTTGATGTCGGCGAGACCGTCAAAGTGGCTTATGTGGACCAGCGCCACCATGATCTTGACCCTGAGAAATCTGTCTACGAGGTCATCTCACAGGGTGTTGAATCGTTCCGCATGGGCGGACGCGATGTCAACGCACGCGCCTATCTGTCCAAGTTCAATTTCACCGGCGCCGATCAGGAGAAGAAAATAGGCGTTCTCAGCGGCGGTGAGCGCAACCGTCTGCATCTTGCCATGGCACTGAAAGAGGAAGGCAATGTGATCCTGCTCGACGAGCCCACCAATGACATTGACGTCAACACTCTGCGCGCCCTTGAGGAGGGCCTTGACGACTTTGCCGGATGCGCCGTTGTGGTGAGCCATGACCGTTGGTTTCTGGACCGCATAGCAACGCATATCCTCTCTTTTGAGGGGGATGGCAAAGTTGTGTTCTTTGAAGGCTCATATTCCGACTATGAGGCTTTCAAGATAGCCCACAACGACGGCAAACCGCTGCCGCGCCGCCGCTACCGCAAACTCATGGAATAAACTCTCACATAAACCACAACAGACATGACACAACAGTATTACATGGTCAAGGACAACCGGCGCATCGGTCCGGCAGCCCTTGAGAGCCTGCTTGCTCAGGGACTCGACGCCGACACCCTTGTGTGGCGCGCCGGCCTTGCTCAATGGGTCCCCGCTGCCCGGCTCCCCGAGGTAGCCTCGCTGCTCCCCGCGCTCCCCACCCCGCCGCCAATCCCGCAGACGCCCCCGGACATCCCCCTCTCCGCTCCGGCACCCGACACGGCGTCCGTCGCCTATGCCCCTGTGATGGCCGCAACAGCATCAGCAACTGCTCCGGCTGCAACTGTTCAGAAACCTGATATGGCTATGACCACCGGGAAAAAGAAGCCATCTTTCCTGTCATACCTCTGTCTGCTTTTCTCCGTGGGCATATTCTTCACATTCTTTTTCATGAACATTGACGAATATAAAAAATACGAACGTTCTGAGGAAAGATACGAGGAATATCAGGAAAAATTGGCATTGTATGAAATGGGATATCTTTATGAAAAGCCTTATTTTTCTTATTTTTACAGCCATCCATACAAGCACACCCCCGGAGATGTGGTTTTGGGAATTTTGGCGCCACTGAGCCTTATAACATTTCTGGCAACGCTGATTGTACCGGCAGTGCGCCGGCGGCGTCTCTTTGTAATCAATCTCATATTCTCAAGCCTGGCGCTGATTGTCTCCATGATCGCCTTCGGGATGTATCTGACATACAGTTGACCGGATATAAATCTTAATACACAAATAGCAACAGAGGCACCCCCTACGAGGCGCCTCTGTTGCGTTATTCCGTTATGTGTATGGGAAGTCCATCCGGACAACGGTCACCGCTTCTTGGGCTGTATGTTCAGACGGTATTGCACCGAGAAAAGTACATAGCGCGGCAAGGCGTTGGTGTAGCTGACAGTGCGTCCCGTGGCCGTGACAGCATAGTTGACATTTGATAGCTTATGGAGCATGTCAAAGCCGTCAACCATAAACACCCACCGGCTGTTGCGCGGGGGACGATAAGTGAGACGCATGTTCCAGATCGGGTCCGTGGTGTCAAGATCAGGTGTGCCATAGCCGCGACGGGTGTAGCAGGTGAAGTCAGTGCTTATGCCAAAACCGGCAGGAAGAGCGAATGTGCCCGTCAGTCCGTAGTTGACATGGTTGGCATTGAGTGTGTTGAATCCTTGTTGCGACGATGTGGTGTGACGGTTGGTGTAGTCCAGGCGTGCCTGCAGGCTCTGGCCTGCAAACTGCCATGTGAGGCGGAATTTCTCGCCGATAGTGCGGTAATTGACTTTCACATGTTCAGGCTCGCTGAGATTGACGCCTATCATATCAGAGTATCGCGCTTTGCTGATATCTGTCTCGGAACTGAGGGTGAACTGTTTGCTTGATCCGAACTGCCAGTTCAGTTCATTGGTCACAGCGACGCGGTGATCGCCCTGCACATTGTACATACGGTTGTAGCGTATACCTGTCGCGGTGTCATAGGTGTAGCCACGCACAAGCGTCTTATCTGTATGTATATACCCAAGATAGAGAATGTTCTGGAACGTGTGCGAGTGCGGTGTCCAGCTCCAGCGCGCCAGATGGTTGTGACGCGTCTGTTTCCTCAGGTCAGGATTGCCAAGATAGATATTGAGGGGGTCGGCATCGTTGACAATGTCAAGCATATCAACCAAATCAGGCAACGTCGGTTCCATGCGATAGCTGTAGCGGACCGAGTTGCGGTATTTCTTTGCACGGCCCTCGCCGGCTGCCCCGAACTGATACTCCAGCATTCCGTTCCAGATGCTGTTTATGGTGAACATAAAATTGTCAGTTGACTTGCGGTATGCACGGTTGTCGCGCCAGTAGTTGAGATGGCGGTGCACAAACTCGAACTCGGGACGCAGGCCAATGATAAGCATGTTGTTGTCACCGATCGGCTTGTAGAGGCGATAACTGGGTGTCAGGGTGTGCCTGTTCTCGATTGTGCGGGATGTATAGCTGTTGGCAGGATCCAGAGTCTGAAGATAGTTGGCCGGTACAACGCCATATACGCCCATATCAGCAAGATGATCAAGGGCATACATATATGAATCCTTCACCTCGTCTGAAAAGCGGTAGCTATATGCCAACGAGCCATATCCGCCACCGAATGATGTACTGTACTGCACACCCCCACGCAACTCCAGACAGTGATTGGGCGTGTTGTCAATATACTGGCGGCGACGCACTGCCGGAGTGGGATCCGCGCCGTAATTCACCGTATAGTCACGCCATTGTTCTTCTTTGTCAGACCGGTACTTGGCCGAAAGGTTGAAGAAAATTCTGTCCTCGGTCTTGGGGATGCGGAAGCCCACATACGGGCCTATGGCACCGCCCAGAGTCTTGTGCCAGCCGTCCGCGCGCGTGCCGGCGCGATTGATCACATTCTCAAGCAGTTCCGGTGAGCCGTCGGAATAGAGCGCCTCAAGAATCTCAGACGTCATGGCCGTCTGTTCCTCGAGGAATGCGCCTGACAACTCCGACTGTGAGTTCTTGGTGTGGTTGTAATTTCCTTCCACGCGCGCTCCCAACACAATATCCCTGTTTTTGATACTGGTATAGTAGTCATGTTGCGTGGTGATATTGGTCTCGCGCATACGGCTGTGGCTGAATGAATTGTCGTATGTGTCACCTCCTGGCAGAAAGTTGGTGCGCGCAGTGGTGCGGTCATTGTTGTTGACGGTCTGCCGGAATATGAAATCGCCCGAAGCCTGACGGGTGTTCTCCGGATTCTCATAGCTATAGCCAATGCCGGCCATCCGATATTCTTTTTTGCCTGATGGCATCATCTCGGGCGTCCAGGTGTCATTCTTGCCGGGACGACGATTGTCATTGAGATTGTTCACATTGCCCAACAACGTCAGGCGTGTTGTGGGAGTGAACCACAGGGCGAAAAGGCGCCCTGAATAGCGGTCCTCGGTTCCATAGCCGCCCTGAGCGTTCACAAGCCAGCCCATGTTGTACTCGCGCTTAAGGCGCACATCCATGGTCAGCACCTTCGGTGCGGTGAGATCGCCGCGTCTTTTGGCCTCGGCTGTCTGACCCTCGTAGACCTGAACGTTCTTGACCGTATACGCCCCTATGTTCTCAAGCATAAGGTTGTTGTTGCCGTCAAGAAATTCCTTGCCGTTTAACAGCAGCGACTCAACAAACTCGCCGTTCACCTTTATCTGGCCGTCATTGTTCAGTTCCACACCCGGAAGCTGGGCAATGAGTGCGTCAAGCATAGAGCCTTCGGCAAGCTGAAAGGCGTCGGCATTATAGACAATTGTGTCTCCTTTGTTGTAAAACTTGATTTTTGTGGCCGTCACCGTCAGCTCCTTTAGCATTTTCGGAGCACGTTCCATATAGACAACCGGTATGTTGCGGAACTGTTCACGGCGTCCCACATCCTTGACGCTATATGTGACAGTCTGAGGCTTATAGCCCTCACAGACAACATCGAACACGTAGGTGGAGTCAACACGGGGCACCCCGAAATAAAACACCGACAATGTGTCAATCTGACCGTCACGCCATGTGCGTCCTTTGTTTGCAGATATGCTGTCGCGCACATTGCCGGCCGAGTCATAAAGAAGAACCTGTGCCTTTGTAAGGTCATATTTGCTCACGGCCTCTTTCACACGTCCGGACAACATCAATTCATCATCCTCTGTGGCCAACGCGCACAAGGTGGCAACAGCCGCCAGAACAAAAACAATATGTTTTTTCACGGGATTTTGCAATTAGGGGTTAGCGGATTTCCACGGACAAAGATACGATTTAACATCCACAACACCAAATATGTGGCTGCAAATCTATCCGGCAGTCACAGTTTGTCCGGCTTCCGTAAGTCCTCCCAAAAACTTCCTGTCAATAGACAAGACCCACGTTGTCCACCCAAAGCGTCAGTCCGGGAGTGCCTGTATAAGGCTCGCCGCCACTGGCCGAGAACATGACAATCATGTGTGTGGGTGTGGCGCCGGCATCATCCCAGCCAACTTCCTTGACGGGTACAAGCTTTCCTTTGCTGTTCTTGGCATAGTAGCTCTTTGACTGCGGGATGAGTTTCATCAGCGAGGCATTCCGGCCCGACGGACTGCCATAGACAATGTCCACGTCATGGCCGTTCTCCCACCCGGCAGTGCTCCGGGTGAAATGTTCTATGCCGGTGCCAACGCGTTTGGCATAGAGATTGCCTTTCTCGTCCTCCCAGCGCCGCTGCAGATAGATATATGCCTCCGCATGGTCGCGGCCCGGAAGAGTTTTTTTGCTCCCGAATCCGCTTGAATAGATGCGCTCATTAGCCGTCGGCATGCTGACCTTATAGTCAAAACGCAGACTGCGGGGACGGGCGGTGAACGGCACTCCCATAATCATTTTGCTGTATGGGTTGCTTGTGCTTTTTATCGGCTCAAGCATCTGGCCGGTAAAGATAGTGCCTCCGACAATGACATCTATGTTCACTATTCCCAGAGCCTTGCAGTGCTCATAATCACACACAAGTTTGGCACACTTGCCTTTGCCGCGTGCCTCGGGGAACACCGCTGTGCTCACTTTGGTGACACCGCTCGGCTTTGCCAGAACATTGCTCGTGCCCCAGGGTGAACCGCCAAGGTTGCTGTAAGCCTTGCCGCTGTTGTCAGTCTGCGTGGGACCTATCTCGTAGGTGGTGCGTGTCTTGCCGCCAAGCAGACGGCTCTCTTTTATATTTCTTGTGACCCACTGGTCAAAATCGCCGTAATTAAGCAACTGGAATTTCTGGCCTGACATCTCCGGCACACAAAAAAGCATGCTGCCGGCACACAAAACCATAATCAATAATTTTCTCATAAGTCCGCTTTTTATGACTTTAGAAACTGTTTATAAATAACTGTGCAAAATTAACATAAAATTGTGAAACAATAAGTATTTATAGCCAATTTATGCCCATTCTGTTTCCTTTTGGGACAACATAGCCCCATTACGGAAAAATCCGGACGATGCCGCCGTTTGGAAGTATGGATAATTTTTTCTAATTTTGAGCCTCATAAATATTTTTTCACGGTGCATTCCATCCGTGTGACCATCCGGAAAATCAATCATTAAAACAAATAACAATCAAGCATGTTTAAAAACCAACCCAAAGGATTATTCGTCCTGTCGCTGGCCAACACCGGCGAGCGCTTCGGCTACTACACCATGCTGGCCATCCTGCTGCTATTCCTGCAGGCCAAGTTCGGGTTCAGCACCGGCACCGCCGGATTCATCTATTCAACTTTCCTCGCTCTGGTGTATTTCATGCCGATGGTGGGCGGATGGATTGCCGACCGTTGGAACTTCCAGAAAACCGTCACCACGGGTATCTTCGTCATGTTCCTGGGTTATGGCGTGATGTCCATACCCACTGACCGCGGCACGACAATGGCAGCCGTTGTCCTTTTTTCCGGACTGCTCCTCATTGCCTGCGGAACCGGTCTTTTCAAAGGCAACCTTCAGGTGATGGTAGGTGACCTGTACAACGATCCGCGCTATGCACACAAACGCGATGTGGCATTCTCACTGTTCTACATGGCCATAAACATAGGCTCCATGTTCGCGCCCATGGTCACAGAGAAACTCTGCTCAATGGCTCTGGCCGCCAAAAACTTTGTATACAACCCCGCTATCCCCAGCCTGTGCAACACCATCCTTGCCGGCGAGAAACTCAGCGGTGAGGGACAGGCCACACTGACAGCATTTATGTCCGAGCGTGGCATAGAGCTTTCACAGGCTGATTTTGCAGCCCAGTACATGGACGCCATCTCTGTGGGATACTCATACGCCTTTGCTGTTGCATGCGGCTCTATGATCCTTTCATTCCTGATATATAAACTCGGCAAAAGAACCTATAACGGTGTCTCAGACAAAAAGCCGGCGGCAAAGGCAGCAACCGCTGCCGCACCCGTCCGCGAGCTGACCCCGAAACAGACAAAGAGCCGCATCACTGCTCTGCTGCTGGTGTTCGCCGTGGTGATCTTCTTCTGGATGGTGTTCCACCAGAACGGCGCCACACTCACCAAGTTCGCCGAAGTATTCACCGCCAGCGAAGGCGGCGGCTGGACACGCATAGGCTTCAACGTCTGGGCGCTTGCCACCGTAGCTGCCGGCATCTATGCGCTTTTCAGCATCTTCCAGAGCAAGAAAGTTGTGTGGAAAGTGATTTCATGGATTGTTTTCCTCGGCGCATGCGTGGGCATCTACTTCTTCTACCACTACACATCTGACCCCGTATCCGGCATACAGCCGCAGATCTACCAGCAGTTCAACCCGTTCTACGTCGTTGCCCTCACACCATTCTCGGTTGCCATCTTCGCATGGCTGGCCAAAAAGAAAAAAGAGCCTTCGGCACCCCGCAAAATCGGCTACGGAATGATTGTTGCCGGCATAGCCTTCCTGATAATGTGCATAGGATCCATAGGCCTGGGTATCGCGCCTGAAAAAGGACAGGGAGCCACACTGGTCAGCCCCAATCTGCTCATAGGCACATATCTTGTGCTCACATTCGCAGAACTTCTGCTCTCACCCATGGGCATCTCATTTGTCAGCAAAGTTGCGCCTCCAAAATACAAAGGCGCCATGATGGGCTGCTGGTTCGGAGCAACAGCCATAGGTAACTACCTTGTTGTCATACCAACCCTTCTGTGGAACAGCATAGACGTGGCTGTGCTGTGGGGCATACTCATAGTCATCTGTCTGATCTCGGCAGCATTCATCTTCTTCATGATGAAACGCCTTGAGGCCGCCACATCAGACGAGCCTCAGGAGACAGTAGCCGACGAGACCGGCAAAGAACTTGAGACCGCCAGCGAAGCTGAAATCTGACCCTCTATCCCCGCGCATGGCAAATATGCGCATATCCAACATACCAAAACGTCCGGGGCATACCGCTCCGGACGTTTTTTGTTGCTTTCCACATTGACAACTCAACTTTTGAGCACGGCTTTTTGTTTTATTGGAAAAATATTGTACCTTTGCACTCGCAAAAGCGCCGGAGGAGGCTCAGGTCCACACTCCGCCTGAAAAGCGCGGGAATCCGCGCCAAGCAAAATCCACACTAACTTACAAACAGAAAAAAGGCATGTACGCTAATTGACACATGCCTCCCATCGCCGGGGAATTTTCCTGTGACAGGAGTATCCGGATCCGAATCCGGCAATTCACACCGCCCCACCGCTATCTGAGCTGTTTTCATGACAGCAAACCGCGGGGCTTATAACCGAAAAACTTTCATCCCCCTCTCCCCATTCAACCCATACATAAAGAATATTTATGTTCAACATCACTGAATTAGAAAACATGAACGACGAGACTCTCCGCGCCACCGCGCAGGGCCTCGGTCTCAAAAAGATTGAATCCACCGGTCGTGAAGACCTCATATACGGCATTCTGGACCAGCAGGCCATAGACAAGGCTGCTGCCGATGCCCAACGCCCCCCGCGCCGCAAATCGCGTCGCGATCAGGCCGATGGCGAACCTGCGGCCGAGAATGCCGCAGCCGACGCACAGCCAAAAAAACGAGGACGCAAAAAGAAAGAGGCCATACAGCCTGTTCCTGCCGAAGCAGCAATAACCACTGAAGCCGCTCCTGTTCAGAGCGCTCCTGCCGCTGAGGCAATCGCAAGCCCTGCTGAAACCCCTCAGGACGAGCCGGTGAAAAAGCGTCGCGGACGTCCACGCAAGAATCAGCCCGCTCCCGTCGCTGAACCCGAGGCCGTTGCAACTCCGGCCCAACAGCCACAACAACCCGAACCGGAAACTCCCGCCGCTCCAACAGCGGTCCCCCAGAGCGGAACTGCAACAGAGCCTCAGCCACAAGGACCAAAGGTATTCACACATAACGCAGAGAAAGGTCAGAACGCAGACAACTCACTGTCTGAATTCTTTGGTGCAAACGGCGGTTCACGCACATTCACACCTCGCTCACAGCGTGAGAAAGAAGCAGCGCGCCAACAACGCCAGAACCAGCAGAACGGCCAGAATCAACAGAGCGTCCAGCAGAACGGCCAGAGTCAGCAACAGACTCCGTTGGCGCCCATCACAATAGCCGAGCCGATTGCCAACACACAGATTGCGCCCGTACCCAACCAAGGCAAGAAAAAGAAAAACCGCAACCGTGACCAGCGCGACCCGCGCATCACCCCCTTGCGCTACGATTTCACAGACGTGATACAGACCATCGGAGTGCTTGAGACAGACCCGCAGGGACATGGATTCCTGCGCTCCGCCGACTACAACTACATGCCATCGCCTGATGATATCTATGTCACTCAACAACAGATAAAACAACATTGCCTCAAGACCGGTGACGTGGTTGAGTGCACCATCCGTCCACCGCGTGAAAACGAGAAATACTTCCCCCTGTCAACCGTTCTCATGGTCAACGGACGCTCCCCGCGATTCATGCGTGACCGTGTGCCCTTTGAACACCTGACACCGCTCTTCCCCAACGAGAAATTCAATCTCACCGGCGGACCCACAACAACAAACCTCTCCACACGCGTCGTGGACATGTTCGCGCCCATCGGCAAAGGCCAGCGCGGACTGATCGTGGCACCACCCAAAACAGGTAAGACACTTCTGCTCAAGGATGTTGCCAACGCCATTGCAGAGAATCATCCCGAGACATACATAATGATCCTGCTCATTGACGAACGTCCGGAAGAGGTGACAGACATGCGCCGCAGCGTCAACGCCGAAGTGATAGCCTCAACTTTCGACGAACCCGCCGACCGCCACGTCAAGATTGCAGGCATTGTGCTTGAAAAAGCAAAACGCATGGTTGAATGCGGCCACGACGTTGTCATACTCCTTGATTCAATCACCCGTCTTGCCCGTGCATACAACACCTGTGCGCCAGCATCCGGAAAAATCCTCTCCGGAGGTGTTGACGCCAACGCCCTCCAGAAACCAAAGCGTTTCTTCGGCGCAGCCCGCAACATAGAAGGCGGCGGCTCCCTGACAATCATAGCCACAGCACTCACAGAGACATCCTCAAAAATGGACGAGGTAATCTTCGAGGAATTCAAGGGAACAGGCAACATGGAACTGCAGCTTGACCGCAAACTCTCCAACAAACGCATATTCCCCGCCGTTGACATCATGGCATCATCCACCCGCCGCGATGATCTGCTGCTGCGTCCGGAAACCCTGAACCGCATGTGGATTCTGCGCCGCTTCCTTGGTGACCGCAACTCAATCGAGTCAATGGAATTCATCAAAGACCGCATGGAGCGCACCCGCGACAATGATGAGTTGCTGCGCACCATGAATGAGTGACGCTCCTCTACGGACCACCGTCCCGACATAGTAAACACCTGTCATAACGCTTCAGACCCGCAGCCTGCTTCTTTACAGAGTCTGTGGGTCTGAAGTTTTTAAACCGCCTCTTACAAAAGGCCTCCGGCATTTAACAATATTTAATATCCGGCACGCCTAATCCTCATCAAAAGTGCGTACCTTTGCCATTGATAATTATGAGGTCTCGCCGATAGTTTTTCGGCCGAGAGCTTTTATTTTTATGTTTTCGCAAAAGGGACACCCCTCCGGGTGGCACCCGGCAATTATTTACAACACAACTAATTAATTCTACATATCATGGCTATCACTTACATGACCAAAGAAGGTTACAAGAAAAAAATGGAGGAAATAGCTTACCTTGAATCCGTAAAACGTCCTGAGATATCCGCGGCAATCGCCGAGGCCCGTGACAAAGGCGACCTTTCGGAGAATTCCGAATACGATGCCGCCAAAGAAGCTCAAGGTATGCTTGAGATGAAAATAGCACAACTCAAGGACCTTGTGGCAAACGCACGCATACTCGACGAGAAAAAGCTGAACACCGATGAGGTGCAGATCCTCAACCGCGTTACCATCAAGAACGTGACCAACGGCATGACCATGGAATATACCATCGTGGCCGATTCAGAGGCTAACCTGAAAGAAAAGAAGATCGCATCATCGACACCCATCGCACAGGGCCTTCTGGGCCACAAAAAAGGTGACATTGTTGAGATCCGTGTTCCCTCCGGGCTTATGAAATTCGAGATTGTTGAAATATCATTCTGACAGACATGGCAACCATATTCTCACGTATAGCGGCAGGCGAGATTCCCTCATACAAAGTGGCTGAGGATGACCGCTTCTTCGCATTTCTTGACATCAACCCGGTTGCGCCCGGACATGTGCTTGTGATCCCTAAGAAAGAAGAAAGTTATATCTTCAACCTCACCAACGAGGAATATCAGGCCTTTACACTCTTTGCCAAACGCGTGGCGGCGGCACTTGAAAAGACAATGCCATGCAAACGCATCGGTGTGGCTGTGATCGGCCTTGAAGTGCCCCACGCACACATACATCTTGTTCCCCTCAACACGGAAGCCGACATGGATTTCCGCAAAAAGAAACTCACTCTGCCTCCCGAGCAGATGCAGGAAATAGCTTCCGGAATAGCTTCCAACTTCAAATAACACTCAACTGTCATGTACATCAGAAAAACAATAGCAGGGCTGACGGCATCGGCGATGCTCGCAGCCATGGCAGCCTGCTCAGGCAATCACGGCTGGAAAGTGTCCGGAACAGTTGAGGGCGGCGCCGACTCGACAATATACATAGAAGGTTCAACCCAAGGCGGATGGTTTGTTATGGACTCTGTGACCGTGGGCTCAAACGGTTCATTTGCATGGCAGGCTCAGGAAGCTGCCGAGATACCGTCAGTTTTCCGTCTGCGTATGGCCGACAGGTATATCTATTTCCCCGTTGATTCCGTTGAGGAAGTCACCGTGACGGCACGCGTCCCGGCTTTTGACCGCGGATACACCCTCTCAGGAAACGCGGCAGCACCGCTATTCGCCACTGTTGACTCTCTGGTGAACACCGCCATTGACAAGTCAGGAGCCGCCGGAGCGCTGGCAGATGCGGACCTGAAGAAAAGTCTCAACCTGATCATCAACCGTGACACAACCTGTCTGGTCTCATACTATATTGTGGGTAAATTCATAGACAACACGCCCCTTTATAACGTCACCAACAAAAATGACCTGCGTTTCATAGGCAATGCCGCCAACACCTATAAGACACGCCGTCCCGCCGACCCCCGCGCGGCAGAACTTGAACAACGATGGCTTGCCGGGCGCCGCGCAACAGGTGCCGTGACCGGAACAAGCATGGAAGCCACCATGGCAGACCGCCCCGTCGTGGACTTGAAACGCTATGACGCCAACGGCACGATGCATGATTTTGACAAGGTTGTGACACGCGGCAAGCCTACGGTGCTCAGCTTCACACGTTACACATCAGATGCATCACCGGCCCTCACGGCCGCTCTGCGTAAGGTATATGACACATACAGCAACGCCGGTCTGGAGATATATCAGGTATCATTCGATGCCAATGAGATTGACTGGAAACGCTCAGCCACCAACATGCCCTGGATATCTGTCTGGAACAGTCCCGCAGACGGCGTTGAGGTGCTTCTGAGCTACAATGCCGATCCGGTGAACGGTGCGCCAGTCTGCTTTGTCTTCAACAGAAACGGGGAGCTTGTGGAGCGTGTCAGTGACCCAGACAATCTCATGGGCGCTGTCACCAAGGTCATGTGACACAAAAGCATACCAACATTATACAGCTGAAGGACTGACATGGTCAGTCCTTCTTTATTTTCAATCAGCCTCTAAATTTAGCCTGATCTTAGAGATTGCTGATAGCAACCTATTATTCGGCAGATTTCAGCCATTCATGCATGCGTTGGGCCGCATGGCGACCATCGCCCATGGCAAGGATAACTGTGGCTCCTCCGCGGACTATGTCTCCGCCGGCGAAAAGCATGGGTATGGATGACTGGAGATCATCATTGACAACTATTGTTCCGCGCTTGGATACCTCTATGCCATCAATATTGTCAGGAACAAGCGGATTTGGTGACACGCCCACGCTCACAATAACCTCATCCACGGGCAATTCAACAACATCACCCTCAACAGGCACCGGACTGCGGCGTCCGCTTGCATCAGGCTCACCAAGTTCCATCCGCTGTAGGAGAACAGATGTCACCCGGCCATGTTCATCCCCTTTGTATTCCACCGGGTTGTGGAGTGTGAGGAATTCCACGCCCTCCTGACGCGCATGGTGCACTTCCTCGGCACGCGCCGGCATCTCGGCCTCACTGCGCCGGTAGATGATGAACGCATGTTCGGCCCCCATGCGCAGGGCTGTGCGCACGGAGTCCATGGCCGTGTTGCCGCCACCAACAACAGCCACCCGCTTCCCGCGGAGAACCGGCGTGGCATGGCCCGGTGTTCCGGCGCCCATAAGATTGACACGCGTAAGGTATTCATTGGATGACATTATGCCGTTCAGATTCTCACCGGGAATGCCCATGAACCGTGGCAAACCGGCGCCTGAGGCAACAAAGATTCCACGGAAGCCCTGTGCAAGCATATCGTCGTATCCCAGCGTCTTGCCTATAACCACATCAGTATGGAACGTGACTCCGGCACGCCGCAGGGCTTCAATCTCGTCATCAACTATTGTATTGGGAAGACGGAATTCAGGTATACCGTATTTCAGCACCCCGCCAATCTGATGGAGTGCCTCGAACACAGTGACCTCATATCCAAGCGCACACATCGCCCCGGCAAAAGAAAGGCCTGCCGGACCTGAGCCGACAACAGCAATCTTTATACCATTGATTTTTTTGTGACTTATGTCTGCCGGACGGGCAAGCCCGTCTTTACCGCCATTGTCGGCGGCAAAGCGCTCAAGCCAGCCTATGGCTACCGGCTCTTTTTTCATTTTATGGTATATGCACCGGCTTTCGCACTGGCGCTCCTGCGGGCACACGCGTCCGCAGACCGCCGGCAACGCACTGGTGAGTTTCAGCACCCGTGCGGCATCGTCAACGGCGCCCCGCTGTATATTCTTGATAAATGCAGGTATATTTATGCTGACGGGGCATCCTTTCACGCATCCGGGATCCGGACAGTCCAGGCACCGGGTGGCCTCAGTCATAGCCTGTTCGCGGCTAAGTCCCTGCTGCACTTCTTCATTGCAGGTGATACGGTATTCTGCCGAGAGTTCCGGCATCTTGGCGCGCGGTATGGCCGTGCGTTGCGCCGCTGAAAGCGCTGCACGCAGGTCGGCACGCCATTGTGCGTCACGGCTTGTCAGTTCTTCATTCATATTTCAATGTCGAATTTTCAGTTTAGATCTATATACAGAAAACAACGATGCCCAACTCAGTTGTAAGCCCGCATGCGCAGCAACATCTCGTCAAAGTCAACCTGATGGGCGTCGAATTCAGGGCCGTCCACGCACACAAAACGGGTGCGTCCGCCAACTGTCACCCGGCATGCGCCGCACATCCCCGTGCCGTCAACCATGATGGTGTTCAGAGAGCACATTGTGGGTACTTCATATTTCTTTGTGAGCAGTGATACAAACTTCATCATCACAGCCGGACCTATCGTGACAACAAGATCAACTTTCTCACGCTCAATAACACTTTCAACACCATTGGTAACAAGGCCTTTGCTGCCGTATGATCCGTCATCGGTCATTATAATCACTTCGTCACTGTACTGCCGCACCTGTTCCTCCAGAATTATAAGGTCCTTTGTGCGCGCGGCAAGCACACTCACCACGCGGTTTCCGGCCTCTTTCATGGCACGGATTATGGGCAGCAGGGGTGCAACGCCCACACCGCCGCCACAGCATACCACCGTGCCATAATCCGCTATATGCGTAGGGCGTCCCAGAGGCCCGACCACGTCCGTAAGGGTCTGGCCGGGTTCAAGAGCACAGATAGCCTCGGTGCTAAATCCCACTGCCTGAACAACAAGAGTGATGGTGCCGCGCGTTGTGTCAGCATCAGCAATGGTGAGCGGAATGCGTTCTCCGCCATCACCGGTGCGCACAATCACAAAATTCCCGGGCTTGCGGCTACGTGCAATCAGCGGTGCCTCGACCACAAGCTTCACAACCTTCTCGCTGAAATATTCTTTTTCAATAATCTTATTCATGTCATGAGCCGGTTTTTATCCCGACAAAATTAATTATTAGTAACGTGTTATGCAATTTTTCAGGGATTGAACCTGTCGTGATCAAAAAAATCCATAATATCATCGGCCATATGCAGAGCCGTGACCGCCGGTGACTGCGGGTCAAGCGCCGCCGCCTTGTTATATTCAGTCATAGCGTCACCATGCCGTCCTTCCGACCAATAGCGCCGCCCCTGCTCATAATGCCGCTGCGCCTGCGCACGTGCCTCAGCACTGACGCCTGACAGATTGTTTTGAACTTTAGTCATTATTTCGTAATTTTGAAGCGTGGATACTCTCCACACATCGTTACAACCTTATTTATTGTCAAAGGTACTAAAAAACAGAATATGAAACGGATATTTATCAGGATATTTTTTGTCACCACGGCCCTGATCACCCTCAGTGCACATGCACAGGCGCAGTCATCGCCCATGGACACACATTACAGCTACAGCGAATGCGAGGGCTCACTGACGCCTTATCCTGTCAATGTGCAGAGCATCGCCGCTCCTGACTCACTGATGCCCGTATACCTGAGCCATGTGGGACGCCACGGAGCCCGCTATCCGGCCTCGGCAGCCAATTGCCTGAAACTCCGCGAGGCACTGCGCCACGCCGACACACTTGGCACCATCACTCCTCTGGGCCGTCAGCTGCTGACTCTGACAGACAATGTCATCTCGGCAAGCCACAACCGTTGGGGCGCTCTGGATTCACTGGGTATGAGCGAGCAGCGGGCCATTGCAAGCCGCATGTTCGGAAATTTCCCCGAACTCTTCACTGACGGAACCGTAAATGCGCTTTCATCATACTCTCCGCGCTCCATGATGAGCATGTTCTCATTTCTGCATCAGCTTGACCGTCTGAACAACAAAATGGAATTTCTTTCCTCTACAGGCAGAATGAATTCCGCCCTTATGCGGCCTTTTGATGTGGATGAGGACTATCTGTCTTTCAGACGCGAGGAGCTGTGGCGGCCTGCATATGAGGAATATTTCAATGAAAAATGTCCCCTCACAGCCATAACACGTGTGTTGGGGCGCGATTATCCCTACGGGGACACCGACAAAGCTCGTGATCTGGCCATCACTGAATACTATGTTGTTGCCGGACTACCTGCCATGGAGATGGAGCCGCAGATGAAAAAATATTTCAACGCCGACGAAGCCAACGCGCTGTGGAGCTGTTTCAATCTCCGCCAATACCTACAGCGAACGGCAACAACCGTGTCATCAGTGCCCGCAGACATCGCGGCAGCGCTGGTGCTTGACATCATCACCAAAGCCGATAAGGCACTTGCCGGCAACAATCCGGCAACGGTTGACCTGCGTTTCGGACATGCGGAGACTGTGATGCCCCTTGTGTCGCTGTTGCGGCTGCCGGGATGCTATTACATGACCAACTACTTTGACACCGTGGCTCAGCACTGGCGCGATTTCGAGGTTGTGCCCATGGCTGCGAATGTGCAGTTGATCTTCTTCAAGGCGCAGAAAAGCGGCAATATATATGTGCGTGTGGACCTCAACGAGAAACCGGTGACATTGCTCCCCAACGACAGCCGTATATACATGCCCTGGGGCGAGGCACGCAACTATATGATGCGTTGCGTACCACTGCACATGCAGCTATAAAAGGACAGCATTTATTCAGTCATCGTATCGTCATATTTCTCATACAACAGGTCATTGTATGGGAAACGGGTGACGTGGATCTCCTTGGCCTTTTCATAGATCCTGGCTTTCAGCTCATCAATATTTATTCCCTTTTTGGCTGAAATAAATACACAGTTGTCATTGAGGCGCGACATCCATGTGGCCTTCAGTTCATCAAGAGAAATATTCTCGCGGGTACGCTCCGTGAGGTCATCTTCATCTTTGGGCTTATAAGTGAAAGCATCTATCTTGTTGAACACCATTATCATTGGTTTGTCTGCGCCATTGCAGACATCGCGGAGTGTGCGGTCAACCACCTCTATCTGTTCCTCGAAATTGGGATGCGAAATGTCCACCACATGCACAAGAACATCTGCCTCACGGACTTCATCGAGCGTGGATTTGAATGAGTTGACAAGGTGTGTGGGAAGCTTGCGGATGAATCCCACAGTATCAGTCAGCAGAACCGGGAGATTGTCAATGGCAATCTTGCGGACCGTGGTGTCAAGGGTGGCAAAGAGCTTGTTCTCGGCAAACACAGAACTCTTGCTAAGCATATTCATGATTGTTGACTTGCCGACATTGGTGTAGCCCACAAGTGCCACGCGGGTGAGTTTGCCCCTGTTCTTGCGCTGCACGGATTTCTGCTTGTCTATGGCCACGAGTTCCTGTTTGAGGCGGGATATCTTGTCAAGGATGATTCGGCGGTCTGTCTCTATCTGTGTCTCACCGGGACCACGCATACCTATACCGCCGCGCTGACGCTCAAGGTGTGTCCAGAGCCGTGTGAGCCGTGGCAGAAGGTACTGATATTGTGCCAGTTCAACCTGCGTGCGGGCGCTGGCGGTCTGGGCACGGCGCGCAAAAATGTCAAGGATGAGACTGGTACGGTCCAGAATCTTCACCTGAAGCTCACGTTCTATGTTCTGCACCTGCTTGGTGGTGAGGTCATCATCAAAGATAACCATGCCTATATCGTTGTCATCAACATACTCCTTGATTTCCTGAAGCTTGCCTTTGCCCACATATGTACGCGGATTGGGGTAGTCAAGTTTCTGGATAAACATCTTCACTGACTCGGCGCCGGCAGTATCTGCCAGAAAAGCCAGCTCGGAGAGATATTCCATTGTTTTCAGCTCGGGCTGCTGTGGTGTGACCAGACCTACGAGCACGGCACGTTCAGAGGTCTCCTCACTGATGACAAATTCTTTCATATCATGTTTATATTTTCAGGCGTGTTGGGTTGGTCTTATGTTATGAGTCTGGAAGCATTTCTTACAGTTAAACTCAACATATTCTTAATAATAACGTGTGTAGTCTGTCATTGTTCTGCTGATACCTTTTCCGGACGATAGATAAGTACAGCCGGATTTGTGTCCAGCAATTTCCGGGCAGTGGAGGTAATATCATCGGCACTCAGAGCCAGATAGCGGTCAAGGGCGTCCGTGGGATTCTCACCATGCATCTCTGACATGGCGATGTTCTGCGCACGCGACAGATAATTCATATTACCCAGAATGGTCATGGAACGACGTTTGTTCTTGATACGCTGCAGGTCATGATCGCTCACACCCTCTTTTATCACTGTCTGAGCCTGTTCAACAAGCAGGCGCACGGCATGCATCGGATCTGTCCCCTCGTCGGCCAGCCGTCCCGTGAGCATGAGCATGCCCTGATGTTCCGAGCCGCTTATCGACGCATCGGCCTCCGCAAAAATGCCGTCACCACCAACAAGCAACCGCCGGTAATACGCGGAGGCTTTGCCATCGGAAAGCAGATCAGTGAATGCATCCGCGGCATAATATTGACCCGTTCCATAGCCATCCATCAGATAGGCCACGGTGACACTTGTGGCCGGCACACGTCCGTAGACAGTCTTGGGTGCCATCGGCGTCAACGGTGCCACATCAGGAATAATACGCTGCGGCACAGGGCGTCCCGGTATAGGACCGAACCATTTCTGTGCAAGTGCAAATGCCTTTTCGGCAGTGATGTTTCCGGTAACGGCCAATACGGCATTCGCCGGAGAATAATGTTCCCGGAACCACTGCATCAGGTCGCTGCGCACGGCACGTTCTATATGGCTGAAATCAAGGCCGATCACCGGCCATGAGTAGGGATGGCTGCCGCCATATACCATCCGGCGCAGATGATGCCCCATGTCACCATAGGGACGGTTCAGACACTGCTGCTTGAACTCCTCGACAACCACACTGCGCTGCACATCAAGCACTGATTCAGGAAACAACGGTGCGAGCATACGGTCACTTTCCAGATAGAAAAGTGTCTCGGCATTATGCGCCGGAGCAACTTCATAATAATTGGTAAAGTCATTGCCTGTCCAGGCATTGTCCTCGCCGCCGGCCTCGGTTATGACCTTGTCAAAGTCCGGCACATTCTGTGAGCCGCCAAAGAAATTATGCTCGAAAAGGTGCGCCAGACCGGTTAGCGCAGGGGTTTCGTCGCGCGCACCGGTTTCATAAAGTATGTTCAGCGCAACCATAGCTGTTGACGCGTCACGACTGTGCACCACGCGCAATCCATTGGACAGCGTGGTTCTGTTCAGGCTTATATCTGACTCCTGATGCAAAACACTATCAGGGCTTGTCAACAACAGTGGCTGAGATGACACGTATGTCTGTCAGCGGACGGTCATTGGCATCAGTCTGTGCCTTTTCAATCTTGTCAACAACATCCATGCCTTTGACCACCTCGCCGAAAACGGTATACTGCCCGTCAAGATGCGGTGCGCCGCCAACTGTGGTATAGGCATTTTTCACTTCTTCAGGAAGTTCAGGAGCGGGCACATCCTTATATTTTGCCTCAACCTGGGCGATAAGCTGATTCTGCAGATTCATCAGCCCCTGACGGTCGCCGCGCTGCTGCATGGCCTGTATCTGAGCCATATTTTCATTAGCAAGACGTGAGAACTCGGCCTGCATCTCTCCCTGACGCATCTGCATGGCTAACTGCCCGATGACGGAGGGATCAACTTTATCACCGGTAACGATATAGAACTGTGACCCTGAGGAACGGCGCTCCGGATTCACCTGATCGCCCTGACGCGCCGCTGCCAGCGCGCCGCGTTTATGGAAATGGCGCGGATAAAGTATTTCCGCCTCAAGGGTGTATCCGGGATCACCCTGCCCCAGCATCGCACCCTTTTTGGCTTCGCGGCTGTCAGGATCGCCGCCCTGCACCATAAATTTGTTTATGACACGGTGGAAAAGCGTTCCGTTATAATAGCCCTCACCCACAAGTTTCAGGAAGTTTGTCTGATGGCGTGGAGTGTCACCGAAAAGACGCACGGTTATATCTCCCTCGGTGGTGGTGATTTTCACATATTTGTCGTCTGTAGCTGCCATTGTCTCTGTTTTTGTTGAATCTTCCGTGTTTTTGTCTGATGTTGCCTGCTGTGTCTTTTCAGCGGCGTTGGCTCCGCACGATGCCATACAGATGGCAACCGTCATGAGCGAGAAATATCTTTTTATCATAATATTATTAGAGATCGTAAT